>JBCCDR010000202.1:0-5228 GCA_039030675.1 Pseudomonadota bacterium
ACCACCACCATCGGCACCACCGCCGTCAGCGCCACCGCCGTCAGCGCCACCGCCATCGGCTCCACCGCCGTCGACGCCGCCGCCGTCAGCGCCGCCGCCATCAGCTCCGCCGCCATCAGCTCCACCGCCGTCAGCGCCGCCACCATCAGCTCCACCGCCATCGGCTCCACCACCATCAGCGCCACCACCGTCGGCTCCACCACCATCGGCACCACCGCCGTCTGCGCCGCCGCCATCAGCTCCGCCGCCATCGGCACCGCCGCCATCGGCACCGCCGCCATCAGCTCCGCCGCCATCGGCACCGCCGCCATCAGCTCCGCCGCCATCGGCACCGCCGCCGTCAGCTCCGCCGCCATCAGCTCCGCCGCCGTCAGCGCCACCACCATCGGCGCCGCCGCCGTCAGCTCCGCCACCATCAGCACCGCCGCCATCGGCACCGCCGCCGTCTGCGCCACCACCATCGGCTCCGCCACCGTCGGTACCGCCGCCATCGGCAACGGCTGCGCCGCCGAAGCCGCCGCCTCCGGTTGGCCCAAGACTGCCTGGGCCGCCGCTGGAGCGGGTTTGTGCGTTTAAATTGGCGGCGACTTGTTGTGGTGCGTTGAACGCTGCCGCAAAGAGTGTGCCGGCCGCGGGCTGTATGTCTCCCGGCAGGAACCCGGCAGCTGGCGCTGTCGAGCCAAGCAGTTGGGCAATGCGTTCAGCAAGGCGCTCCGCCATAGGTTCTGGATCGCTCTCGCCCAGGATTGCCGCGCCGATGACTGTGCCGCCTTGCGGGGGTGCTGCAAAGTCCATGAGCAAAGCGCCTGTCTCGCCCACATAGGCGCGGCCGGCGTAGACAAAGGCATTGCCTTCGCCCGAGGCGAGCATCGCGCTGCTTTGCACGTTTTGCCCCGTTGGCGGCAGATCCGTGTAGACACCGCCTTGCATCATCAGTCGGCGCAGAGGCGGCAGGTCATCGGGCACCTGCAGCATATCTTCTAGCCGCGGGTCTACCGGGCCATAGACGTCCAGCCCGCCAAGCATGGTAATGGCGCCGCCTTCCAGGCGAGACCAGCTGGCGGGTTGCGCTGGGCGCAGATCACGGAGGCGCGTCGGTGCGCCGTTCACAACAACGCTATTGCCAAGCGGCGAGCCTTGGCCGGTGCTGGCTTGCGGCGATACCAACATCAAAACGCGGTAGTAGGTTGCCGGCAGCGCAAAGCGCAGGCCTTCAACCCGGCTTAAATAATCGCCCACCAGCGGTGTCGCGGAGGGCGTGCGTCCACTTGCGGCGGATTGGCCAATAATGACCGGTGCTTGGCCGCCTGCGCGCGTCATCCCGCTATAGGGCAGGTCAGCGGGGTCGCCGAAATCCCAGCCTGCTTGCGTGTCCGGCAGGTCAAAGTCGGCGTTGATGCGCCCGTTCATGAGGTAAGTGGTGGCGGCTGCTTGTGCGGTGGCTTCCGTTATCCGGTTGGCAGCATCTGCGAGCGTGAGAAAATCGTTCACCTCGCTGCGCGCGGCAAGCCCCTCAATGAGCGCCATCGCTCTGGCTTCTAGGCGCGGCAGGTCGCCGCCCGCACCGTCTAGATAGGCCGCCATGGTGCGCGTGCCGGCCCGCGTGCCTGCAAGCGCTCCGGTGAGGGCTTCAGGGTAATCAACGATTTGAACGGGCAAGAAACCAAGCGAACGGCGTGCCTGCGTTTGCGGTGCTGCGCTGGGCGGACGTGAGGCTGCGTTTCTGGCAGCGACGATTGGTCTGTTTTCTTCAAAAGTCGCAGCACGCGCGGCGATCACCGCGAGCGCTGCAGGCATCGGGTCTGGCCCTAAGACAAAGCCGCTGATGGTGGTCTGCACGCCGCTGAGCTGTGTCACTACCAGGGAGATGCCTGTGTCATCTTGTGGAACAGGGACCGACAAAACACTTGCAGCGCCATCACGAAAGGCGCCCTGGGCATTGACCAAAGTGAGGTCCTGATAGCCGCGCACGGATAAGGGGATTTGAGAGAGCACGGTGCCGGTTTCTTCTCCAGCCGAGGCAGTATCGCTGGGCTCCGATGCACTGTCCGTCACCCATTCTCCGCCATGGAGGGCAAGCCTGGTTTCTGCCAGCGACACCCACGGTGAGCCGGTTGCCTGGCGTGCATCCACTAAGCGGTAGGATAAGTCGTTGGTGCTGAGGCCATAGCCAAAGGGTAGCGGATAGGCATCGCCCTCTGCATTGTTTTTCGCTGCAATGGCGTACAAACGCAGGGGCCCATCGCCGTTTACATTGCTTGCCAAGAGAGCAGGGTTTGAGACACGCAATTGGTCGTAGCTCTCAGCCCCATCTGCCAGCAGGGCGTTGGTCCCGGACCGGTTGAAAAAGCGCAGGGCGTCCCCAAAGAGATTTTTGCTGCTGTCCTCGATTTGCCCAAAGGCGCTGTATGGCGCGCTTTGCACGGGTCCGACGTCCCAAGCAGCGTGGTCTTCACCGGTGTCAAAACCAGGGAACATCACCGCTGGGAACACAAAAGCGCTTTGCGCGGTCAGCTGCGCGGCAGAGGCGATGCGGCGCGCGGCTTGTAGGGTTTCGTCTTGCGTGAAGGCTTTGCCGCGGCCGTCTTCAAGGTCGTCAAACAGGGCAAAGCTGCGCTGCTGAAGCGCCTCTGGGTCAAACCCGGCTCTGTCAAGAAACGCTTGGAGGGTCGCCATGCCCGGCGCGTCGCCGGTGACTGCACCGCGCAGCGCGTCTTGCGCTGTCACATAGGGAAGGCTCGCCATCCGCGCCGCGGCGCTGCTCAAATCCTCTTCGCCAACGCGCGGATTGAGAATGGTGCGCGCTTCTGACGTATCATCGGACTGGTCAGCCAGGCGCGTGTCCGCACGGGGGTTGGATGCCCGCACAACCGTTTCCGAACCGAAAATCGGGCCAAACCAACCGCCATCACCGCCGGTTTGGAACAGCGTACCGCCGCCCAACGACACCACCGCGCCGACCGAGAGGCCGGCTGTCAATACGGTGGCAAATGCCAATTTACGAAGCGGTGTCATGGTGGCGTGCGCGGTTCTATGTTTGCGGCTCGTCGCTCTCAAAACGCGCAACACTGCAGCGACGGATGTCTGCCGTTTCTTTTGCGGTTTGATGTGCCATGCAACAGAGCCTTTCCCAAGCGGCAAAATTACGGCAAGTCCTTTAAAAACCTGCTAAAAACCTATTTCTCCTAACGGTGTGTCCCAAAATCACCCCAACTGTCGGGCTTTTTTACAGTACACGCTATTTTCGGCAGTGCGCACCGCATTCGGCGCGCCTCCCAATTTTGTTATGCAAAAAACACACCAATGGCAGTCAGGCCCTGTGGTGTCTGGGCGTTGGCAGCTCTCGCCCCAAAAAAGTCGTCAAGCGCGTCCTTAGGCTGGCAAAACGCGGGCGAAGACGGCGTCGACGTGTTTGAAATGATAATCTAAGTCAAACAGGCTGCGCAGCGTCTCTACGCCCAGCGCGCCTCTGACGCGTTCATCCTGCTCTAGAAGGGTCAGAAGGTGCACCGTGCCATCGCTTTCCCACACTTTCATGGCGTTTTCCTGCACGAGCCGGTAGGCATCCTCGCGCGAAATACCCGCCTGCGTAAGCGCCAGCAGAACCCGCTGTGAGTGAATGAGGCCGCCCATTTTCTCTAAGTTTTTCAGCATGCGCTCTGGATAGACCACTAGCTTATCCATCACCATGGTCAGCCGGGCGAGGGCGAAGTCCAGCGTGACGGTCGCATCAGGCCCAATCATGCGCTCAACCGAGGAGTGGGAGATATCGCGCTCGTGCCACAACGCCACATTCTCCATGGCCGGCATTGCATAGCCGCGCACCATCCGGGCCAGGCCCGTTAAATTTTCCGTGAGCACAGGATTGCGCTTATGCGGCATGGCCGAGGAGCCTTTTTGACCTGGCGAGAAATATTCTTCCGCCTCAAGCACTTCCGTACGTTGCAAATGCCGGATTTCCGTCGCCAGCCGCTCGATCGAGGAGGCAATGACGCCCAAAGTGGCAAAGAACATTGCGTGCCGATCGCGCGGAATGACTTGCGTGGAGACAGGCTCGATCGCCAACCCCATCTTCTCCGCAACATGCGCTTCCACGGCCGGATTGATGTTTGCAAAGGTGCCTACAGCGCCTGAAATCGCGCAGGTTGCAATCTCCTGCCGCGCCGCTTTCATACGCTCCAGATTACGGTCGAACTCAGCATAGGCCTGCAGCAATTTCAGGCCGAATGTGGTGGGCTCAGCGTGAATGCCGTGGCTGCGGCCCATGGTGGGCGTGAGCTTATGTTCTTCCGCACGGCGCTGCAGCACGGTAAGCAGCTTTTCCAGCCCTGAAATCAGGATGTCGCTGGCTTTGACAAGCTGCACGTTAAAGCACGTATCCAGCACATCACTGGAGGTCATACCCTGATGCACAAAGCGCGCTTCATCGCCTACATACTCCGCCAGATTGGTCAAAAACGCGATGACGTCATGTTTGACCTCACGCTCAATCTCATCAATGCGCTCAACTTCAAACGCGCCCCGCTCCCAAACCGCCGCCGCGGCTTCCTTCGGGATCACGCCAAGCGCCGCCTGCGCATCACAGGCATGGGCCTCAATCTCAAACCAAATCTGAAATTTCGACTGCGGCGACCAAATGTCAGCCATTTCAGAACGGGAGTAGCGAGGGATCATGCGGATGGGCCTTTTGGTAGAGAAGGCCGCTGGCTAGCACGAGGGGTGAGGAGGAGCAAGAGACCGACTAGCCTTGCATCACGGCGCTAATCGTTTCCAGGTCTTTTATAAACGATGAACTCGGCTGCGGACGTCGACGACATCACCTTGATGAGCTGATCATCGTTATAGCCAGGAAGTGTCATCAGATACTCTATGAATCTGCGCTCGTTCCGTGAGCCAAGCGGAAAAGCAAAGGCAAGTTGGCCGTTTTCGTCATAACCAAGCCAAAACAGATCCTCTCCCCATGGACCACTTTCGTCTGTGACTATTAGTACTTTATGCAGACCCTGTTTCGGGATTTTCTGGCTTTCACCTTCAGGGTCTGTGGAACCAATAAACGTCTCGCTTACATTTACCGTCCAGCCGCTTTCATATCGAAACCTGCCAAGTCTTTCTGACGACTGTCACAACGAGCCGCGCCGCCAAATCATCGCCAGCCTCAACGGCCACATTGAGGTCTCCGCCGACGAAACTCGGCGTTTCGGACCGGGCGACGTCTTGCTCGCGGAGGA
>JBCCDR010000203.1:0-5213 GCA_039030675.1 Pseudomonadota bacterium
CGAGCTGAGCTTCTTCTTCGATGACTCCACTGCGGTGATCCTGGCTGATGATTTGAACGAGCTGGGCTTTCCTGGCCTTGTCGTCCTGACGACCGACGACAATCCGCTGGAAGAAACAGCAGACTTCATTGGATTTACCGGACTGCCGGACATCGTCTATGGCGAAGCTCTGTTCTTCGCCACTCTCGGTCTGGAAGCGGTGACGCAAGATCCTGACCCTGTGGACGTGGCAGAACCCAGCTCCATTGCCCTGCTTGGCTTGGGCCTGACTGGCTTTGCTTTGGCGCGCCGTCGCCGCTCCTAAGCACACTTTCAAGCAAAAATAGAGAAAGCCGCGCCCACGGGTGCGGCTTTTTTATTTGGCCTCTTTCCTCCCCCAATCTGCCGCTATAGGGTGCGCGCATGTGGCGCCTGCATCATTATCAGCTCTGTCCTTTCTCGCGGAAAATCCGGCTGGTCCTGGCTGAGTTTCGGCTGGATTTTGACCTGATTTCTGAAAAGCCATGGGAGCGCAGTGATGATTTGTTGGCGCTCAACCCGGCGGCGCAAACGCCAGTGCTCACCCATGATGATGACGAGCGGGTGCTCAGCGATTCCAGCGCGATTTTTGAGTATTTGCGCGGCGAATATGGGGACGCGATTTCACTGATCAGTGATAATGCGCTCATGGCAGCCGAGGCGCGGCGCATTGCGGCGTGGTTTGACACGAAGTTCCACAGCGAAGTCACCCGCTACGGCTTTGCTGAGATGGTTTATAAGCGCTTCATCGAAAAAGCAGCGCCAGACGGGCGGGCCATTCGCGCGGCCAAGCATAATTTAGAAGGGCACCTGGCCTATATCGATTACCTGTTTGACCAGCGCAGCTGGCTGGCCGGCGATAGCTTTTCCATTGCCGACATTTCAGCTGCCGCGCAGCTGTCGGTGATGGATTATTTCGGCATGGTCACCTGGGAGAAACACGCGCCTGCTGCCGATTGGTATGCGCGCATCAAAAGCCGGCCGAGCATGCGCCCTCTCCTGGCGGACCGGCTGGCAGGGCTGCCGCCGGCGGCGCATTATGACCAGCTCGATTTCTAAAGAAGAGACAATCAAGCAAGACGCCGCGGCCCTCGGCTTTGACGCCTGCGCCATCACGCCAGCCACGACCAGTGACGCCGCGAAACAGGCGCTGAAAACCTTCGTTGAGCACCAGCGCCATGGCGATATGGCGTGGATGGAAGAGACGCTGGCCCGGCGCCTGAGCCCGCAGGCCATGTGGCCAGACGCCAAAAGCGCCATCATGCTGGCTGTGAACTATGGGCCGGACCATAATCCGCTCGAAGATTTAGCGCTGAGCCAGCACGCCAGCATTTCCGTTTATGCGCGCAATAAGGATTATCACGACGTCATCAAAAAGCGTCTGAAACGCCTGGCTACGACCATTGCGCAAAGGCTGGACGCAGACGTGAAAGTCTTTGTGGATACAGCGCCTCTTATGGAAAAACCGCTGGCCGCGGCCGCGGGGCTTGGCTGGCAAGGCAAGCACACCAATCTGGTCTCGCGCGACCATGGCTCTTGGCTCTTTCTGGGGTGCATATTAACCGATGCAGACTTGCGCCCCGATACGCCAGAAGAAGACCATTGCGGCGGCTGCACCGCCTGCCTGGACATCTGCCCGACAAAGGCCTTCCCAGCCCCCTACCAACTCGACGCACGGCGCTGCATCTCCTATCTTACCATCGAGTATAAAGGCCATATTCCCGCCGAATTCCGCGCGCCCATGGGCAACCGCATCTATGGCTGTGATGACTGCCTGGCCGTGTGCCCATGGACCAAATTTGCCCAAACCGCCAAGGAAGCCGCCTTCCACCCTCGGCCAGAGCTCACCGTGCCCCTGCTTGCAGACTTGCTCGGCCTAGACGAGGCCGCGTTCCGCGAGGTCTTCAGCGGCAGCCCCATCAAACGCATCGGCCGCGACCGGTTCATCCGCAATGTGCTCATCGCTGCGGGCAACAGCGGTGATGAGACCCTAGCGTCCGCGGTGTTGCCCCACCTCAATGACCCCGCCCCCATCGTGCGCGCCATGGCCGCCTGGGCGCTGCGCCGATTGCGCGGCGATGCGGATGTGTTGCTGGCTGAGAAACTCCGTGATGAAACGGATGAGGATGTGCGCCGTGAAGCCTTTGGAACCAGCGCTTAAACCCTAAGGTTTTGCCCCCTCTCCCAAAACGAGCTCTTCAAGCAGATAGCGCGCTGCGTCTGCCGTATCACCGCCGTCATCAAGCTCGATGGCGCGCATGAGGGATTTGCGGGCGGCTGTGGGTTCATTTTTGGTGAGCGCAAGCTTGCCCTTTTCCATCCAGGCTGTGGCCAGATCTTCGCGCAGGGCGAGCAGCGCATTTAAATCGTCCTCGGCAATCTCCAGCCGCCCGGTTTGACGCGCTGCCGACGCGCGAAGGAGCAGAACGTCGGTATTGCTCGGCACGATGCCAATGGCGACCGTAAGGTCGGTAAAGGCCGCTTCTAGATTACCCATCATGGCGAGTGCTTGCGCTCTATCGGCCATCATAACTGCCGATGCAGGCGAGGCGAGGGGCAGAAATTCCAGCGCCTGCGTGAAAGGGTCAATCGCTTTGCCAGGAATATTGGCCAAGACGTAACTATGGCCTGCTTGGCTGAACAGCGCGGCGTTGAGCTTTGGCGTCATCGACATGCCCGCCAGCTGCACGCCTTTGCCATTGGCGGCTTCTTCAGCGGCTTCTAAAAACAGCTCGGCGGCCGCTTCATGTTTGCCCATGGCGGACAGTGCCAGCGCTGCGCAGTGCCGGGCTGCCACGCCGCCGCCTTGGTCCACCCAATCGAGCCCCGCTGAAAAGGCGGCGGCTGCGTTTTGTTTCACCTGGGCCGTGCACTTTTGATAGCGCGCATGGTCACTGCTTTGCGCAGCCAGAAGTAGCGGCGCGAGGAGGAGGCAAAGCAGGGCGCGTATCATGCCCTGTGCCTGGCGGGCAAATGCGGCAGCATCACGACAACGCGTCAACGCAGCGCAGTAGGTGCGCCAGGTCTTGCAGCTCTGAAAACCGATGGTCGCTGTCTTTCACAAAAGTGATTTCCACATCCGGTGTTGCCAACGCGCTGGCGATCTCCAACGACAAATCCCATGGCACAGCGGTATCACGCTGGCCATGCAAAATGCGCACACGGCCATGGAAATCGATGGGCCCATGCAGCAGCGACAGGGTCTTGCCATCCTCTAAGAGCGCACGGGTGATGATGTGCGGGTCATCACCATAATCCGTAGGCTGGAGGATATAGCCGTCTTTAGCCAAGGCTGCGCGCTCCGCATCGGTAAACGCCGGCTCCATCATGCGCTGGGTAAAATCAAGCGCAGGAGCGATCAAAATAAGGCTTTTCACGCGGTCGGGCAGGGCCAGCGCAGCATGCGCGCCAATCCAGCCGCCCATGGAGGAGCCGATCAGCACGATATCGCCTTGGGCCACATCATTGAGGACGGCGAGTGTATCTTGCAGCCAATCGCTGATCACATGATCTTTAAAGACGCCCGAGGAGGCGCCATGGCCGCGATAGTCAAAGCGCACAAAAGCTTGGCCCTTTGCCTTGCAATGCTCTTCCAGCGCGATGGCTTTGGTACCCGTCATATCGCTCATGAAGCCGCCGCAAAAGACCACGGTCGGCCCGGTGCCATCCGTCTTATGATAGGCGATGTCGCCGGCTATAGTCTGGAGGATCTGAGGCGTCATGACGTCATCCGCGGCTGAGTATTTCATGTTCCTGGGTGAGGAACATGGTCGAGCGGGAAAAGTCAATGAAGCGTTCTTCATCGCGTTTGAGCGCCCGGCCGGCCTCAATCGCGTCTGGCTGGCTCATGCCCTCTTCAAAGGCTGCCAGGCTGTCCCACCACAGCTCGGTAATGCCGTCATAGCCAGGCCCCATATCCGCGCGGCTGGCTTGCAGCGCTTGGTTGAGCGCCGGCTGCTGGCTATGGCTTTGCACATAGCGCACCACTCGGATCGCCTCAGCATAGCGCCGCACCAACGGGGCATGGTCAATCAGCCATGTGCGGCTGAAGTCTTCAAAGCTGAGATCCGCGCGGCGGTGAATGCAATAGACCAGCTTGATCATGATGGTGTGTCCTCGCCCGTCATAGATGTGCAAAAAAAGCATGTGGCCGCATCTGCGTCATAGGCGGGCGGCTCGCAAATTGGTATAAGGGATCCGTCTCCCCATCCACATCGTGATTGCATGAGTTGCCATGTTAGACAAGACCGCCCTAGAAACCACCGCCGCTGAAGAGGAAGAGAGCACACCCGTAGAAGCAGAGGCGGCCAGCGAGTCCGCTGAGGATACAGCCGATACGCCCGAAACCGGCGACGACGGCGAGACATCTAGCTCTGATAGCACCGAAGAGACGGCCGAGACGGCAGAAGCCGAAACCGAAGAGCCCAGCAGCAGCGATGAAAGCGATGACGGGGACGAGGCCTCCGAAGAGGTCATTCCGCCCAACAGCCTCACCGTCGTCGAGCAGCAAGACACGGGCCCGAATGTTTTGATGGTGGTGAAAAGCTTAGACACCAGCCAATCGGGCACCTCAGCCTTCAACATGGCTAGCCATTTGGCGGCCAGCGGCGGGGCTGTGACCGTGATGAGCGAAGGCGGGCGCAATTTACAAACGTTGCTCCGGCGCAAAGTCACGCATGTGGAATGGTCTGCGCCCGGAGAGGGCCCCATTGGCCGCATGCGCGCCTCGCGCCGCCTCACGCAATCCATGGAAAGCAGCGGCGCGAGCGTCATCCATGCCTTTGGGCGCATCGTGCCCGGCGCGGTGCGCAGCGCGGCCGACAAGCGCAGCGGGCGCATGATTGTGTCCGTGCCTGGCACCTACAGCCTGAAAGGCTGGGGCGTGCGCGGCCGCACGGAAGCCATGGGCCGGGCCGACCATTTGATTGTGCCCAGCGACTACGTCAGGCTGTGGCTCAAAGATGAGCTGTACGTCCCCGATGACAAGATCAGCGTGATCGCGCCGGGCATCGATTTAGCGCATTTCAACCCAGCGGCCGTGAAAGCCCAGCGCATGATTGAGCTGGCGCGGCATCACGGCATTCCCGAAGAGGACCAAGTGGTGCTCATGCCCGCGCGCCTGGTGGAATGGAAAGGCCAGCACAGCGTTGTGCGCGCCTTTGAAAAGCTGGACCGGGACAACACCACCCTCATCG
>JBCCDR010000204.1:0-5197 GCA_039030675.1 Pseudomonadota bacterium
AACAACAACGAACCCTTCTGGTCGAAACTGCACGAGCTCGACCTGGATGATGTCTTCGCGCAGGCCGGCTTTAGCCACAATGAGTGCTTCCACACGGGCGTACGCGCCTACGCCGACCCCGCCATCTTCCCGCCCAGCAAAACCGGTGAAGGTGAAGACCATGGCCGCGCCGCCTTTTGGCACGCGCTCGGCGCCTGGAAGGAAGGTGAGCCGGCCGGCGCCAAAAAAACTGAGGAGGCCGCATAATGCCCGTCGATTATATGAGCCTGGCGAACGCGAAATCCCGCGGCAAGCGCCCGCAATATTTTGAAGACCCCATGGTCGAGCGCATGATGTCCATGCTGCTCGCCACGGTCCAAGAACTCGCCGTCACCCGCGAGCGCCTGGACACCGTCGAGCGCTTGCTTGAGAAATCAGGCACCCTCAGCAAAGCCGATATCGAAGCGTTCCGCCCCACAAAGGACGAAGCCTACGACCGCGGCCTCGCC
Organism: Pseudomonadota bacterium; assembly: GCA_039030675.1. Classification (GTDB taxonomy): domain Bacteria; phylum Pseudomonadota; class Alphaproteobacteria; order Sphingomonadales; family CAKZYD01; genus CAKZYD01. Next base: position 489 of record JBCCDR010000204.1, read on the forward strand.
CACCGCGACCTCATCAGCCGCGTCACCCGCGCCGTCCAGCAAGAGCTGGAAGGCATGAAGATGGATGATAAAACGCCAGAAAAACTGGCTGAGGAGTTTTCGCGCGACTAGCGATCCCGCGGTAAGTCTTTCCATAGAGAGGGCTAGGAGCATCCACCAAAGCGTGGATGCGCACATCATCGTCTAGGCTTTACCAATTATTGAGCACTGCGGGCGACACTGAGAGCCATCAGTGTTGCTTTGTGCGTTGGTAGAGTGCTCATGGACGTCCTTAGATACATAGAAGTTATGTATGCCGCTTCTATTGGCGGCCTTTGGAGGATAGACTATCTCTATGTCGCCGGCTTTTGCACGTTAATCGCCGCAGTCTCGCTTCACCGCAGCAAATATCGACTAAGATGGCCAGCCGGGCTCTATCGCAGCCTCGGATCAAATCTCGGTTTTTGGCTCGGTAACGCGCTTTTCGCGCCAGCTGTTTTTATCTTTCACAATGCGATCAAAGCGGCCTTTGACGACCTTGGCTTGCCCCATCTTGATGAGGCGATCTGGGCTGATCTCCCGGTCTGGTTGCTGGCGATCATCGCCGTGTTGATGGTTGATTTTGCCGATTATTGGACGCATCGCGCGATACATCATAAATGGCTTTGGCCGATGCATGCTGTGCATCATTCCGACAAGCACGTTAATCCACTCACTACCTACCGCGTGCACTTTCTAGAGCCGCTTTGCATGCGCATTTCCTACTTACTGATCCTCAGCTGGTTTGGTTTGCCAGCCGATGCGGCAGGCTTTGGCGCGATTTTTCTCACCTTGCTTAACATATATGTGCACACCACGATTGATTGGGGACATGGGCCGCTGCGCCATGTGATCGCCTCTCCGCGGCTTCATCAATGGCATCATGCTAATGTGCCTGAAGCGCAAAATAAAAACCTCGCCAACGTCTTTCCGTTCTACGATGTCTTGTTTGGCACCTACTACAATCCTGGCCCCTGCACCGCGGCCTTTGGGTGTGACGGCGTCCCGGACAATAGCTTTGTGAAGCTGACGCTTTATCCCTTTCAGCAATGGTCTAAGGCGCTGATCACGCTGATCGATCCGCGCTCGTCAGCGAAGGCGCAGCGATCTACGGGGTCTTAGACTTTGCGCTCAGGCGTCGCTGGCGCTGTTCTATACGCCTCTTGATGCGCCGTTCTTGCGGCTTTGTCTTGTAGTTGTCGTGGCCAAAAAGCGTCAGCACGCCAGGCACATGCTTAACGACGAAAACAAACCAGCCGGCAAAGGCAAGGATAAACCCATTCCATACAGGCTTGCCTATGTGCTGTCGCTACCTTACATACCTTAACACGACGCCAGTTCTACGTATACGTGCATCATTGAACCGTTTAATGAAATAACACGGTATGACGGAACAAATCCGAGGTAACATAATAACCAGCTTCAAGTGGTTCAACCAGCTAGGTTTGATCGCACTTTTATTTGCTCTATCCAGCACGATTGGTAGATGGTCGGCAAATCAGCAGATTGGTCTGCTTAGTTTTTCGTTGCCGGCCAGTTATTCATACCTTGGCTTTGGGTTGCTATCCGTCGCCCATTTTTTTGTAATGCACAATGCTATTAGCGACTGCGCCAGAGCTTGGCAGCAGCTAGACAAAGCGTCCAGACTATCAATCTATGGGGTTCTTGTGGCTTCCGCAGGCATCATGACCAAAGGTGTTGAAAGATTTTCCATTGAAACGAAAAATGACGATGAAAAAGTAGTGTTGGAAGGTGAACTAGAGGTTCCCGTGACATGGGTCTTTCTGGCATTAAGTGCGTTGGTCGTAGCGAGTACAGTTAATGTTTCTTTGGCCATAACGAACCTTGGAAAGATCGGCCTAACAACCCTTATCATAATGGTAAATTGGTCGATGGCCTCGGCCTGCCTGACGGCGTATCGTGACCTAGGAACCAACGAACAATACAGTCGCTATTTTCGTGATGGCTTCGGACCTCGATATATTCCGTCTAGCATGAGCAGGGTCTTTCCCGCCAAAAACGTGACATTTGAAAAATACAGTAAGGTTATCCTCAAAGACAGCTTCTGTAATGCTGCGATGTTAACACTCTTAATTGGAATGCTCTTCGGTATCGTAAACTTTGGAGGTTTAGCGATTAGTTATTTAACAAGCATTCTATCTCACTAGCGTCGCCTAAAAAACGCTTTTAAATATCGGCGTAGACATGGCTCTCAGCTTTCGCGCCTGGATGTGTCACAGCGCCATTGAGGGCTGAACCAACCGTTTGCGCGTATTTCCAAAGCGTACCGGAGCTATAGTCCGTCTTCTTAGGCTGCCAAGCCTTGCGGCGGGCATCGAGTGTCACGTCGTCAACCTCTAGCTCGATGGTACCGGCTTCGGCATCAATGGTGATGGTGTCGCCATTTTCGATGAGGCCGATGGGGCCGCCCTCTTGGGCTTCAGGGCCGACATGGCCGACGCAGAAGCCGCGGGTGGCGCCGGAGAAACGGCCATCGGTGATAAGCGCGACTTTCTCGCCCATGCCTTGGCCGTAGAGCGCGGCGGTGGTGGAGAGCATTTCGCGCATGCCCGGGCCGCCTTTGGGGCCTTCATAGCGAATCACGAGGACTTCGCCCTCTTCATAAGCGCGCTTCTCGACAGCGGCGAAGCAGTCCTCCTCGCAGTCAAACACACGCGCTGGGCCAGAGAATTTCAGCGTCTTCATGCCTGCGACTTTCACGATCGCGCCTTCAGGCGCGAGCGAGCCTTTCAGGCCCACGACACCGCCCGTGGGCGTGATGGGGTCTGCGATGGAATAGATGACCTTCTGGTCGGGGTTCCAAGTGACTTCTTCAATGTTCTCGCCCATGGTTTTGCCGGAGACGGACAAGCACTCGCCATGGATGAAACCGCCATCCAGAAGCGTTTTCATGACCATCATGGTGCCGCCGGCTTCATGCAGGTCCTTGGCCACATATTTGCCGCCCGGCTTGAGGTCGGTGATGTATGGGGTACGCTTAAACGTCTCAGCCACGTCAAACAGCGTGAAGTCCACGCCCGCCTCATGCGCCATGGCTGGCAGGTGCAGCGCGGCATTCGTAGAGCCCCCTGTAGCCGCCACAATAACAGCTGCATTTTCAAAAGCTTGGCGTGTGCAGATATCACGGGGCCTTAAGTTAGCCGCCAAGACGTCCATGATTTTACGGCCCGCCCCCAGCGCGATTTCCTCGCGGCTGTTATAGGGCGCTGGCGCACCATTGGAGTTCGGGAGAGACAGGCCAATCGCCTCGCCGACACAGGCCATGGTGTTGGCCGTAAACTGTCCGCCACAGGCGCCATGGCCGGGGCATGCCACCTTCTCTAGCGCGAGCAGCTCTCGTACCGGGCAAGCGCCTGCAGAATGTTGGCCAACGGCCTCGAAGACATCAACAACCGTGACGTCTTCGCCCTTATAGGTGCCTGGCAGGATGGAGCCGCCATAGACAAAGATAGACGGGATGTTAAGGCGCAGCATCGCCATCATCATGCCTGGCAGGGACTTGTCGCAGCCGGCATAGCCGACCAGCGCATCATAGCAGTGCCCGCGCACGGAAAGCTCAATGGAATCAGCAATGACTTCGCGGCTGACCAGCGAGGATTTCATGCCCTGATGGCCCATGGCGATGCCGTCTGTCACGGTGATGGTGTTGAACCGCCGCGGTGTCCCGCCTGCCTCAAACACGCCTTTGCGGGCAATGTCTGCTTGGGCGTCGAGCGTGGTATTGCAAGGCGCGCTCTCATTGCCTGCAGAGACCACGCCCACAAACGGCTGGGCAATCTGCTCTTCTGTCAGGCCCATGGCATAATAATAAGAGCGGTGCGGTGCGCGCTCAGGGCCGACGGAGACGTGGCGGCTTGGTAGTTTTGATTTGTCAAATGTGGTCATGTGAAAAGTCCGAATACCTGGCAATGGCCGTTCTATAGGCCTGCCGTGGCGGCAGCTCAACCACCACGTCACATATGCGGCGCCAGAAAAGCCTCGATGCGCTGTGTCCATAGGGCGATATCAGCCGCGCTGCGCAGCAGGTCGTTGCGGATTTCAAGCATTACATAGGGGTGCCCATGGGCTTCAGCGTGCCGGTCCATAGTGGCGTTGAAGACGTTGCCTGGATAGGGCTCATTATCGCCCACGCACAAGCCTAAGCCTTCGAAATGCGCAATGGCGTGGCGGGCCATGCGGTTATCGTTGTTGTAGAGCAGGCCGCAGTGCCAAGGCCGTTGGTGACCGTTCATCTGCGGCGTGAAGCTATGCAGGCTGATGAGCATCGGCGTCTGGCGGGCGCTCACCTGCGCTTCAATATGCGTATGGTAGGGCGCGTAATATTGCTGAATGCGGCGCGCCATATCGTCTTCGCTCAAGCCGGCATTGCCCGGAATGGCGATACCGTCTGAGACATCAGGCGCCAGCCCTGGCTGGTCGAGCCGTCGGTTCTTATCAATCACCAAGCGAGATACGTTCGACAGGATCGCCTCACACGCCAAAGCCTCACTCAGAGACCGGGCCAGAGCGGCCGTGCCAATGTCATAGGCAATATGATCTTCAAGATGATGGTCGCGCAGACCAAGCTGCTTAAGATTGGTCGGGACGCGCGCCGAGGCATGGTCTCTGAGTGAGGCTTTGGCGTGTGAGGCGATCCTGTCGAACGTATCTCGCTTGGTGATTGATAAGAA
>JBCCDR010000205.1:0-5193 GCA_039030675.1 Pseudomonadota bacterium
CTTTCGGCTCGGTGGGATGGAAAATCATATTATCGCAGCGATAATCGCCATGCACGATGGAGACGTCTTCGCCCGGCGGAATATTCTCTGGGAGCCAGTCGGTTAGCTGGTCCATCTCATCGAACTTGCCGGCTTCAGGGTCTGCCAAATACTGCTTTGACCAGCGCCCAATCTGGCGGCCAAAATAGTTGCCGGGCCGGCCATAATCTTCCAGTCCCAAGGCTTTGTAGTCCGCCATATGAAGCGCCGCGATGGTCTCATTCATAGCGTCAAAATACCGGGGCCGTTCGCCGGCCTCAATCTGCGGGAAGGCGGTGTCCCAAAAAATGCGACCTTCCACGCAGTCCATGATGTAAAACCACGTGCCAATCACCGCGTCATCCGTGCAAAGCGCATAGGTTTTCGGCGCGGGAAAGCCGGTGCTGCCAAGCGCGGTGATGACCCGATATTCCCGGTCCACTGCATGCGCGCCTTTGAGCAACTTGCCCGGCGGCTTGCGGCGCAGCACATAGGTCTTCGTTGGCGTATTGAGTTTGAACGTGGGGTTGGATTGCCCGCCCTTAAACTGCTCAACGCTCAGCGGCCCTGCAAAGCCATCCACATGGCCGCGCATATAATCTTCCAGTGCACCGATATCGAAAGCATGCGCATCGCGCACCTCGGTCGTGCCGGTAAATTGCTCTTGGCGGCTGTCGCTCATGGTTTTAGCTCCCTTCGTCTCGGGAGACAGCAGTAGCGGGGGGGACCTATGCCTGCAACCACCTTAAAAGCTAAGTATCCTGGCAATAGAGGTGGCTAAAACACCCCGAGTTCAAGCCCCGCGGCCATGGCTTCGCCAAGCTCCTGCACGTCGCCAACAAAGCTTTCCTGCCACTCGCCGCGCAATACCAGCGGGTCTTGCACCTGCTTCCATTTGAGGCCCGTTGTGATGGTCTCAATAGCGCGGCGTGTGCCGGTGCCGTCATGGCCGGCGCGGATGTAGGTGGCGAAGGGTAGGCCTTGTTTGGCCTCTAGGACGGGGTAGTAGGTGCGGTCAAAAAAGTCTTTGAGTGCGCCGGCCATATAGCCCAGGTTTTCAGTCGTGCCCAGAATGACGGCGTCTGCCGCCATGACGTCATCGGGGCCGGCCTCTAGAGGCGGTTTCCAGAGAATTTCTATGACATCGTTGCCTCTGGCGGCGCCGCTGAGAACAGCCTCTTTCAGGCGGTGTGTGTTGGGTGAGGGCGCATGGGCAATGACCAGCAGGCGTTTAGCCATCACGTTCTCGCGCGACCGCACGCCAGCCGATGTCGCTGCGCATATAGGCATTGTCCCAGCAGATTTTGCTGGCGGCCTCATAGGCTTTGGATTGCGCTGCGCTAACAGTATCGCCGCGTGCGGTAACATTGAGCACGCGCCCGCCTGTGGCCGTGACAGCGCCGTTTTTTAAGGCTGTTCCGGCATGGAAAACCGCCACATCCTCCAGCGCGCTCGCCTCTTTAAGGCCATGGATAACGTCGCCTTTGGGGTAGCTGCCGGGATAGCCTTTGTTGGCCATGACGACCGTTAGGGCAGGGCGGTCGTCCCACTCTGGGGATTGCTCTGCCAGCGTGCCTTTGGTGGCGGCCATTAGCAGGGGGGCCAAGTCACTTTTGAGGCGCATCATCAGGACTTGGCATTCCGGATCGCCAAAGCGCACATTGTATTCAATCAGCTCGGGGCCCTCTTTGGTGATCATGAGGCCCGCATAGAGCACCCCCGTGAAGGGCGCGCCGCGCGCGGCCATGGCGTCCATCGTCGGCGTGATAATCCGTTCCATGACGTCATCGCACAGGGCCTGCGTCATGACAGGCGCAGGCGAATAGGCGCCCATGCCGCCGGTGTTTGGGCCTTCATCGCCATCGCCAATGGCTTTGTGGTCTTGGGCTGTGGCGAGGGGCAGGGCGGTTTGGCCATCGCACAGCGCGAAAAAGCTAGCTTCCTCCCCTTCCAAAAACGCTTCAATCACCACCTCAGCGCCGGCATCGCCAAAGCGGCCGCGGAAACAGTCTTCCACCGCTGCCAAGGCTTGCGGCCGGCTGTAGGCGATGGTCACGCCCTTGCCTGCCGCAAGGCCATCGGCCTTGATCACGATGGGTGTTGGTTGGTCCATGAGATACGCCTTGGCCGCGGCTGCGGTGGTGAAGCGCTCATAGGCGGCCGTGGGGATGCTCGCTTCCTTGCACAGGTCTTTGGTGTAGCCTTTTGAGCCTTCCAGCTGAGCGGCGACGGATGACGGTCCGAAGGCTGGAATCCCTGCGGATTTAAGGTCATCAGCCAGGCCAGCCACCAGCGGTGCTTCGGGCCCAATCACCACCAAATCGATGGCCTTGTCGCGGCAAAAGGCTATGACGGCGCCATGGTCGCCAGCGTCCAAAGCCTGGCACGCGGCGTGAGCGGCAATGCCAGCGTTGCCGGGCGCACAATAGAGGGCTTCGACTTGCGGCGATTGCTGGAGCTTCCAACACAAGGCTGCTTCGCGTCCACCACCGCCTATCACCAAGATGTTCATGCTCGCCCTCCACTGCGTCCATATGAGGATGGCCTAGCCAATTGCAGCGGCCAGCGTCAAAGCTATTTCGCTCCAGAGGGAAATTGCTATAACGAGGTCATGGCTTCCTCCGCCCCCAATATTGCCGAATACTCTGTGTCTGAACTGTCCGGCGCGCTTAAACGCAGCGTGGAAGACCAATTCGGCCATGTGCGTGTGCGCGGGGAGATTTCCCAGTTTAAGCGCGCGGCTTCAGGGCATTGCTATTTCCGCCTGAAGGATGAGAACGCCAATTTAGACGCCATCGTCTGGCGCGGCGTGGCGGGCCGGCTGGCCATGCAGCCAGAGGACGGCCTGGAAGTCATCGCGACCGGCAAGGTGACCACCTACGCCCAGCGCTCCAGCTACCAAATCGTGATTGAAGATATGACGCCCGCCGGCAAAGGCGCGCTCATGGCGCTGCTGGAAGAGCGGCGCAAGAAGCTGGCGGCCGAAGGGCTGTTTGAGGCCGAGCGCAAACGCGCTATTCCGTTTTTGCCTGAGGTGATTGGCGTTGTGACATCGCCCACAGGCGCTGTGATTCGCGACATCCTGCACCGGCTAGAAGACCGCTTCCCGCGCCATGTTCTGCTCTGGCCGGTGGCCGTTCAAGGCGAGGCGGCTGCAGGCCAAATCGCAGCGGCTATTAGAGGCTTTAACGCCCTGCCGGAAGACTGGCCAAAGCCAGACGTGCTCATCGTCGCGCGCGGCGGCGGCTCGCTGGAAGACCTCTGGGCCTTTAATGAGGAAGAGGTGGTACGCGCGGTCGCTGAATGCAGCATCCCGGTGATCTCCGCCGTGGGCCACGAGACCGATACCACGCTGATTGATTTCGTGTCCGACCGCCGGGCGCCCACACCAACGGCTGCGGCGGAGATGGCCGTTCCGGTGCGGGCAGATCTGCTCTTTACGGTGCAAGAGCTTGCAGCACGGCAAGACAGAGCCCTCTCGCGCATGCTGGACCAGCGCGCTGAGCAGGTGCGCGGTCTGGCGCGGGGTTTGCCGAAGCCTGAAGAGGTCTTAGCGCAAAAGGAGCAGCGCCTAGACGACGTCTATGGCCGTCTGGCGACGGTCGGCCAAAGCATCTTTTCTGCCGCCCAGGCGCGGCAAGTCTCCATGGAAGGTCGCTTTCAGCCCCGGCTGATTACCGCCATGACAGACCGTTTGGGCGAACGCATGGGCGATTTGTCTGGGCGCCATAGCCGATCCCTGGCCAGCATCGTGAGCGTGAAGCAACAAGCCTTTTCCGGCCTTACCCAGCGGCTGCGCATTCAGCCAGCGCAGCGGGCTTTGGAGGATGCTGCGAAGGCCCTGCAACGCCTCAGCCAGCAAAGCGAAAGCGTTGTGCAGGAAAAAACCCGCCGGGAAGGCGAGCGCTTGTCAGCGCTTGGCCGCATGCTGTCGTCGCTGAGCTATCAAGGGACGCTGGCGCGCGGCTATGCATTGGTGCGCAGCGCTGGCGGCGATGTGATATGCGCGGCCAAGGACGTGAAGGCCGGCACGGCGCTAAGCATCGAATTTGCCGATGGCCATATTAGCGCCGCAGCAACCGCCTCTCCTACGGCCCCTAAAAAACCAGCGCAGCCGAAACCTGCGCCTAAACAAGGAAATCTCTTCTAGACATGCTCTTTGGCAAGCGCGAAGCAAAGCTGGTCTATACCCAATCCTCCTTCCGTGTGGTGCAGCCAGGCGATTATGTGCGCTGCGCTGTCTCCGGCGCGGAAATCACGCTGGAAGCGCTGCGCTATTGGAGCGCTGACCGGCAAGAACCCTATGCCAGCGGCGAGATTTCCGCCCAGCGTCATCAGGAGGTGGCTGGCCAATGAGAGCGTTTCTTGCCTGGGTGTTGATGGTCATGCTGGCGCTGTCACCAGCGTCCTTTGCTGAGACGCAAGACTTGGCGCCGAAGCCTTTGCTGTACCTCTCGAGTTTTGAGCCCGTGCAAGGCGGCATTGTCTATGGCACGGCCAGGGAGGGCGCGCAGGTTTGGCTCGATGCGCGCCGTGTTCCGGTGAGTGAGGATGGCCGGTTCTTTTTAGCGTTTCACTATAACGCAGCTGGGACCGCTGGCCTTAAAGTGCGCTCCAAAGACGGCCGTGAAGATGTGTATGACCTGACCATTAAGCCGCGCGATTTTCGCATTGAGCGCATTGATGGCCTACCGCAAAACAAGGTCACCGCGCCGCCCGAGCGGCAAAAACGCATAGCGGCCGAGGCAGCCATCAAGCGCAAAGCGCGCACACAAAGAGGCATGCATCAGAATTGGCGCGAAGCCTTTATTGACCCCGTGGAGACCTACCGTATTTCCGGCTTTTACGGCTCCCAGCGCATTTTAAACGGCGTCCCAAAACGCCCGCACTATGGCATAGACTTGGCAGCGCCGCGCGGCACGCCCGTCAAAGCGCCTGCTGGCGGTGTGGTAACGCTGGCTGAAGCAGACTTTTGGTACGAAGGCGGCCTCATCTTTCTCGACCACGGCCATGGCATGCAGTCGGCTTTTCTCCACCTCAATGAGGTCAGCGTGAAAGTCTATCAGCACTTCGACCACGGCTAAGAGGCGGTTATAGCGTTTTTGCGGTTACAACGACTTCAATCAGGTAGCCTTCATCAAGATCGACGCCTACGCAACGGGTCGTTTTCAAACC
>JBCCDR010000206.1:0-5171 GCA_039030675.1 Pseudomonadota bacterium
CGATAGGATTCGCCTGATTCTGCATTGTTATCCTGGGTGGTATTCTGCACCTTTTGCGGCGCTTCAAACGAGATGGTGGCGGATCCTGAGTTCGATGCGCCAGTGCTTTCCATCGCCGTGCCGGCCAGGATGCCGCCAGCGCCGGACGAGTTGGACATGGACGCATTGGTCGGCGTGAAATAATCTGCCAGGCCCTGCAAGGTGACCTCGTCTGACACATTGAGCAGCCATAGCAGCATGAAAAAGGCCATCATAGCGGTCGTAAAGTCAGCATAGGCGACTTTCCACGCGCCGCCATGGTGCCCGCCGCCGGACACTTTTTTCACCTTCTTGATGACAATGGGGCGCTCGTTAGACATGCGCTGACCTATGCTGTTTAAACTCTCTGGCAGCGCAGTTTAAGGTCAGCGGCGTTAACGCCTGGCTAAATTTCCACGCCCAGTTTTTTCACGTCGAAGCCTTGGCTTTCCAGGTCATCCATAATCTGGCGCAGGCCTGCGTCATCGCGGGTCTCCACGTCCAGGTCACAAAAGGTGCCTTTGGCGGGTAGATTGGTGTGCAGCCTGTGGTGGTTGACGTCGACGATGTTGCCGCCATGGTCGGCAATGGTTTTGGCGATTTTGACAAGCTGGCCGGGAATGTCGCGCATGCGCACGCGCAGACGGGCCAAGCGGCCCTCACGGATGAGGTCGCGCACTAAGATGGCGGATAGCAAGCGCGGGTCGATATTGCCGCCGCAGATAACCAGGCCAACCTTTTTGCCTTTAAACCGCTCTGGATAGGCCAGTACCGCCGCGAGCCCAGCGCCGCCTGCGCCCTCTGCGACTGTTTTCTCCACGTTCAGGAGCATGGAGACACCATGTTCTAAGTCATCTTCACTCACGGTGACGATGTCATCGACCAGCTCTTCCACAATTGCGCGGGTGAGCTCGCCAGGCTGTTTGACGGCAATGCCCTCTGCCAGGCTATCGCCGCCGCACGGCAGGTCCTTGCCTTTGATGGCGGCAAACATGGAGGGGAAGAGCTCGGCCTGAACGCCAATGACCTCAATGTCGGGGTTGATGCTTTGGGCGGCGACAGCCATGCCGCTGATCAGCCCGCCACCACCGATGGGGATCACCAACACGTCCAAATCAGGAAACACCTCAAGCATTTCCAAAGCAATCGTGCCTTGCCCTGCAATGACGTCAGGCTCGTCAAAAGGGTGCACGAAAACGCGGTTTTCCTGCTCGGCGAGCATGCGCGCATGGTCCGTCGCCTCTTCAAGAACAGCGCCGTGCACCACAACCTCTGCGCCGAGAACTGCGGTATTCTCAACTTTAACCAGCGGCGTGCCTTCAGGCATCACGATTTTGGCTGGAATGCCCAGGCGGCTGGCATGATAGGCTACACCTTGGGCATGATTGCCCGCTGACATGGCGATAACGCCGCGTGCGCGTTCTTCCTCGGAGAGCTTGAGCAGGCAATTCAGCGCGCCGCGCTCTTTGAAGGCGGCGGTGAATTGCAGGTTTTCAAACTTCAAGACAATATCGCAGCCAGTCACAGCGCTCAGCGTGATGCTGCGCTCGCAGGGCGTGTTGCGCACTGACCCTGCAATCGCCCGCGCAGCGGCTTGGATCATGGCCGGCGTTACAGCAAGGGTAGACAGGTCGCGTGTTTTTTCGAGCATGTGCGCCATGGTCTCTTCAATCTTTGAACTACTCCTAGATTGCGAGCTAACATGTCTTTAGGGCGCAAGCCAGGCGGTTTAGCGCCGGTGACCTCTTACTTCAGAATTTCGAAGATGTTGGAATAGTCATCAGTCCAGAGCGCCATGCCCTCTTTAGCCCGCGCTGGGCGCCAGACATTGCCGGTTTGCGCGCCTTCTTGCCTCGGCTGCAAGCCTTCAATGAAGGCATGGTCTTTGGACATCACAACCCAGTTTGAATTGGTGCGCTCTCTGCTCTTTGGCTCGCCATCAACACGAAAATCAAAGGCACGAATGCTCAGGCCAGCATCTGCCGCCAAGGCCGTGAGTGCAGGTTCTGGGTCGAGATATCGGTTGGAGATGTGGAACGCGAGCACCCCGGTTTCACTGAGCTTGTCCAGGTAGAGCGACAGGGCCTCCTTGGTCATCAAGTGCATGGGGATGGAATCTGAGCTGAAGGCGTCAAACAGCAACAAATCAAAGTGGCCGTCTTCTTCCTTCGCGAGGGTGAGGCGTCCGTCCCCAACAACGACGGCCGCGCTGGGCGCGCAGCTTTGCATGTAGGTGAACAGACCGTCGCCTGTGGATATGTCGATGACGTGCTGATCAATCTCAAACACGGTCCAGTTTTGATCAGGCTGCGCATAACACGCCAAAGCGCCTGCCCCGAGACCGATCAGCCCGATGTTTTTCAAACGATTTTCGCTTTGCATCGCGGCAATGAGGCGTCCACCGCCAGCTTGCCGGTCATAGTAGAGAAACGGCTCTTTCCGCCTGTCTTCATCGAGCGCTTGCATGCCATGCAGTGTTGTCCCGTGCATGAGCTCCCTAAAGGCATTGTCCTGCGTCTCGCTCACCTCGATGACGCCAAAGAACGACCGCGCCTTGTGAACGGTTTGCGGCATGCCCGTCCAATAGGAACTCAGTGTCGCCAGCAAAATGGCCGCGCAGGATAGCAAGACGAGGCGCAAGGTCGACGGTTTTGGCGCAATGATCGAGAAGACGAAGAGCAAGATGATGCCCAGTGTTACGCCTTGTGTGAGACCGTAAATCTCGAACACGACGTCCCCTGCGATCGTCACAAGCGCGATACAGGCGGGCGCATAAAGGTCAATGCGGCTCCGCGATTCTTGCAGAGGCCTGATCATGAGGCCGAGGACGAGCAGGGCTGGGTATTCATAGAGGTCGTTGAAGACAACAGGGGCGACCAGCGCCACCAAAGCGCCGCCGATCACGCCGCCAAGCGACATGAACAAATAGAACTCGGTGAGATGCTTGCTGTCCGGGCGGGCCTCAGCCAACCGGCGATGAGAAATCATTGTGGTGGTGAAAAAAGCGCCAATTGCGATGAGGCCGAGAGCAATAACCGGGATGCCGCGCAACACATTCATGGTGATCAGAGCCGCAATCACAAAGAAGGGCTGGAGCTCGAGCATCATGGTGGATGACACAAGCGCGCGCTTTGCGAAGACGAGCGCGAACGTGAGGAGATAGAGCGATAAGGGAATGACCCAAAGCAGCGGCATCGCCACCACATCCGTGGTGATATGGGTTGTGACGGACAGAAGCATGGCCGAGGGCAGTGCTGACCAGAAAATCCAGCGGCTGCGCTGTGCCCACGTGACCGGTGCAGCGGCTTCGGTCTCAGCGGCATGCATCGGCGCCGTTTGAAGCTTAGTGTGCGCCGTGAGCACGGTTGCGCCAAGCAGCAGCACCATGAGCGCCACATAGCCACCAAACCAATTCAGCGTTTGTGTCGACACCGTCAGGGCTGGTTCGATGAGGAAGGGATAGCTCAAAAGACCAATGAAACTGCCTAAATTTGACGCTGCATAAAGGAAATAGGGGTCAGAGGCATGTGGATGTGCGGTCTTGGAAAACCACTTTTGAATGAGCGGCGCATTGGCGGATAGAGCGAAAAAAGGCGCGCCCACATTCGCGGCAAGCAGGCCCAGCAACCACAGCGTTGGCGTGCCTTCCGGCGGGCTTTGCCATCCCGCGCCGATGCTGAGGGGGAGGACCGCAGTCGCCGCGGCCATGATGATTAAATGCACGCCCTGCTGCAGGCGGGTTGATGGTAGTTTGCCCAGGACATGCGCATAGCAATACCCCGCAAGCAAGCTGGCTTGAAAGAACACCATAGCGGTGTTCCAAACACCCGGCGTTCCACCCAACAGCGGTAAGGCCATCTTGCCAAACATGGGTTGGACCATGAAAAGAAGGCCCGCGGATAGAAAGATGGAGGCCGTAAAAACAACATAGATAGCATTGTTGTTGATGCGATAACCGCTTAGAGCTGCTTGGGGAGTGCTGGCGTTGCCTTCTAACACAGGGTCACCCTTTCTACGTGGGGCACGATCGCGCGTGGTGAGTCTCAGACCAGCAAACACACTAAGTCTTATTGATTTACGGGGCGTTATTAAGAGGAGACACAAATGCGCTGCGCATTTATAGGCCTGGGCGTTATGGGGTATCCCATGGCGGGGCACCTCAAAAAGGCTGGACATGAAGTCGCCGTCTACAACCGCACGGCAAGCGTGAGTGCGCGGTGGAGCGCGGAGCATGGCGGGCAAGATTATGCGACGCCGGCTGAAGCAGCGCGCGGCGCAGACATGGTTTTCGCCTGCGTTGGCCGCGATGCTGACGTGGAAGCTGTCACACTCGGCGCGGATGGATGCTTTCAAGTCTTGGGCGCTGATGCCATCTTCGTAGACCATACCACGGCCTCCGCTGATTTGGCGCGGGCGCTGTTTAAAGAGGGCGGGGAGCGCGGCATTGGCGTGCTCGATGCGCCGGTATCAGGCGGCCAAGCTGGCGCAGAAAATGGCGCTTTGACCATCATGGTGGGCGGTGAGCGGGCTGTCTTTGACAAAGCCGAGCCGGTCCTGTCCGCGTATGCCCGCAAAGTGGGGCTGATGGGCCCCGCTGGCGCTGGACAGACCACAAAAATGGTCAACCAGATCTGTATTGCTGGCCTGCTCCAGGGCCTGTCTGAAGGCGTCCACTTTGCCAGCAAAAGCGGTCTCGATCTTGCGCAGGTTGTTGACGTGATTTCCCAAGGCGCTGCCGGCTCCTGGCAAATGGCCAACCGGGCAGAGACCATGGCGCAAGGAGCCTTTGACTTCGGCTTTGCTATCGATTGGATGCGCAAAGACCTGGGCATTGTTTTTGAAGAAGCGGAGCGTTTGGGCGTCAGCCTGCCGATTACGGCGCTGATTGACCAGTTTTATGCTGAGGTGCAGGCGAAGGGTGGCGGGCGGATGGATACGTCAGCTTTGATTAGCCGCTTCCAATCCTAATGCGCCTCCTTTGTTTTCTGTTGTTGCTGCTGTGGGCCATGCCCGCCAGCGCGCAAGACATTTTCTTTTTCAATGCTAAGGGTTCCACCATTTCCGGTGGCGGCTTGAAGACATTTGATGCGTTGCTGGTCAAAAATGGCCGCGTGCAAGCCGCGGGGCCGGAGCAAGTTCTGCGTCCTTATGCG
>JBCCDR010000207.1:0-5137 GCA_039030675.1 Pseudomonadota bacterium
GCGATGCGGCAAATCATATCAGAGGATCGAATGTCGGATATCATCAAACTCGACGTCGAGCCGCGGGAACGAGCAGGCAAGGGAGCCTCTCGTGCGGCAAGGCGAGAAGGCTTTGTGCCTGCTGTCATCTATGGCGGCAAAAAAGAACCTGAGAACATTAAAATCGAACGGCGTGTGCTGGAAAAACTGCTCAATACGGGCACGTTCTTCACCTCCGTTTTCGATATCAGCGCTGGCAAGGACACCACCCGCTCCTTCCCGCGCGACGTGCAATTCCACCCCGTCACCAGCGTGCCCATGCATGTGGACTTCCTGCGGCTGGAAAAAGGCGCAAGCATTGACGTGGAAGTGCCTGTGAACTTCCTCAACGAAGAAAAGAGCCCTGCCCTCAAAGCTGGCGGCGTCCTCAACGTTGTGCGCTATGCCATTGAAGTCAGCGCGCCTGTGGATGCAATCCCTGACGGGATCGACATTGACTTGTCTGGCCTGGAAGTGGGCGACAGCGTGCATATCTCGGAAGTCACCCTGCCTGCGGGTGTGACCCCGACGATTACCGATCGCGACTTCACCATTGCAACAGTTGTTGCCCCGAGCGCCATGAAGAGCGCCGAGGACGAAGAAGCCGATGCACCAGCAGCAGACGAAGTCGAAGCCACGGCCCAGTCTGGAGACGACGACAGCTAAGCGCTGCCTCCCATGCTGGAATGGATCAAAAGGCGCTGCAGACCTCTGCGGCGCCTTTTTAATCATGATGAAGAGCGCGCAGACGATAGCGCAAAGGACAAACCCGTGTTCATCCTCGTCGGTCTTGGCAATCCGGGCGGGCAATATGCCCTGCACCGCCACAATGTGGGCTTCATGGTCATCGATGCGATCGCCGAAGCCTATGGCGCGCCAAGCTTCCGCAAGAAGTTCCAGGCCGAGGTGAGCGAATGCAAGATCGATGGCACCAAGGTGCTGCTCATGAAGCCGCAAACTTTCATGAACGAGTCTGGCCAAGCGGTCCAAGCAGCTGCGCAGTTCTATAAGATCGCGCCTGCGGATATCATGGTCGTGCATGATGAGCTGGATTTAGAGCCATTTAAGCTCAAAGTGAAAGTCGGTGGCGGAACGGCGGGACATAATGGGCTGAAATCCATCCAAGCCCATCTGGGTACGCCAGATTTTGGCCGGCTGCGCTTTGGCATCGGTCACCCTGGCGCGAAACCGCTGGTGCTGAAATATGTGCTTGGGAATTTCGCAAAAGCGGAGATGGACCCGCTGGCCGATTACCTTGGCGCAATTGCCGCAGAGATCGGCCTGCTCGCGAAAGGCGAGACAGCACCGTTTCTCTCCAACATCGCACGGCGATTGCGCTAGAAGACAGGTCAAAACAGGAAGATACAGATATGGGCTTTAAGTGCGGCATCGTTGGTCTGCCAAATGTTGGCAAATCCACGCTTTTCAACGCTCTGACCAAAACAGCGGCGGCTGCAGCGGCGAATTATCCCTTCTGCACCATTGAGCCGAATATTGGCCAAGTGCCCGTGCCCGATCCGCGCCTTGGACAAATCGCAACAATTGCAAACAGCGCCAATGTGATCGAAACGCAGCTGAATTTCGTCGACATTGCTGGGCTCGTACGCGGCGCGTCAAAAGGCGAAGGTCTGGGCAATCAGTTCCTTGGCAATATTCGCGAAGTTGACGCCATCGCCCATGTGCTGCGCTGTTTTGACGATGGGGACATCACCCATGTGGATGGCCGCGTCGACCCAGTCGCTGATGCGGAAACCGTTGAAACGGAGCTGATGCTGTCTGACCTGGAGAGCTTGCAGAAGCGCCAGGATGGGCTTGTCCGCAAAGTGCGCGGCGGTGAGAAAGAAGCCAAAGCAGCGCTCGATATGATCGAGAAAATCATCCCCCTCTTAGAGGATGGCAAACCTGCGCGTGCTTTGGATCTGGATGATCCTGAAGATACACGGCTGTTCAATAGCTTGCAGCTCCTGACGGCTAAACCCGTTCTCTATGTCTGCAATGTCGACGAAGGCGATGCGGCCACGGGCAATGACTATTCAAAAGCCGTCGAAGCCAAAGCGGCAGACGAAGGCGCCAGCTGCGTGACCATTTGTGCCGCCATTGAAGCGGAAATCGCGCAGCTTGAGGACCCGGAAGAGCAAACAGCCTTCCTCGATGACTTAGGCCTGGAAGAAACCGGCCTCGCCCGTGTTATTCGTGCTGGCTATGACTTGCTGGGTCTGCTGACCTTCTTCACCGCGGGCCCCAAGGAAGCACGCGCTTGGACCGTCCATAATGGCGCCACCGCACCCCAAGCTGCCGGGCGCATTCACACAGATTTTGAGAAGGGCTTTATCCGCGCGGAGACCATTGGCTTTGACGATTATATCGCTTTTGAGGGGGAAGCCGGGGCGAAGGAAAATGGCAAGATGCGCCTTGAAGGCAAAGACTATCTCGTCAAAGACGGCGACGTCATGCTGTTCCGTTTTGCCAATTAAGAAGGTCGGCTGTGCTCTATTTTGAAGATATTGAAATCGGTGAGGTCACTGAATACGGCCAGTATGAAGTCACGCGCGAAGAAGTCATTGAGTTTGCCAGCAAATACGACCCCCAGCCCTTTCACCTGGACGATGAGGCGGCCGCGAAAACATTCTTTGGCAAGATAAGCGCATCAGGCTGGCATACCTGCGCGATGACCATGCGCATGATGGTCGAACAGATGCGGGCAACCAAAATGGCGACGCAAGGCTCGCCGGGGGTCGATAAAATACGCTGGCACAAGCCCGTTTATCCCGGCGATACGCTGCGCGTGCGCAGCACCGTGACGGGCTCGAAAGACCTGCCGTCGAAACCGCACTTGGGGCTACGGCTGAACAGTTATGAGGTGCTCAATCAGGATGATGTTGTCGTCATGACCTTCGAGGCAGCGGGCATCATTGAAAAGCGCCCGGCAGCGGCAAGCTAGAGCACGTTTGACTAAGTTAGGGTTATTTGATGGCTTTATAGAGCTTGTGGGGCAGGCGCGCGCTGCAGTGCGATGCGGGTGCATCGGACAAAGCGTGCAACGCACCCCACAAGCTCTATAAAGCCACCCGAAGGGCCAGTTTAGGTTTCTCGCTGGCTGCGTCGCGCACATCTTGTGATGCTATGGCATCACCGCAATGCGCGCTCCTGACCAGCAAAAAACCTAAATCTGGTCAAATGACCCTAAATTAGTCAAACGTGCTCTAGACCTGCGTTTTCGTCGCCAAGAACGTAATATCCTTATAGTCGTCCTGCGCTTTGTCCAGGTGCCAGGCATTGCGCGCGAGGAACACCCAATCTTCTAAATGATCCTGCGCCACAGAGGTGCGATTGGCGTCTACAAAGTCTTTGATGGTCCGCTCATTGTCGGCCTCAAGCCAGCGCGCGGTGTAGAGCTGCGTCGCTTCAAAACGAATGGGGATGTCATATTCGCTGCGCACACGGTCGGCGAGGATATCAAATTGAAGCGGGCCTACGACGCCGACAATCCAATCCGAGCCAATCAACGGCTTGAAGGAGCGCGCGGCCCCCTCCTCTGCCAGTTGCACCAAAGCACGGCCAAGATGCTTGGCTTTCATGGGGTCTTCGGGGCGTACCTTCTGTAGGTATTCCGGCGCAAAGGAGGGAATACCGTTGAATTTCAGCGTCTCTCCTTGGGTGAGCGTGTCACCGATCCGTAGAGCGCCGTGATTGGGCAATCCGACAATATCTCCGGCAAACGCATCTTCAGCCACCTCCCGATCACGCGCCAAAAACAGCTGGGGTGAGTGCATCGTCATCTGCTTCGCGGAGGCCACATGGGTGAGCTTCATGCCGCGCTTGAAGTGCCCACTGCACAGCCGCACAAAGGCAATCCTATCACGGTGTTTGGGGTCCATATTGGCTTGGATTTTAAACACAAAGGCTGTCACCGGCTGCTCAGCCGCTTTCACGGTCCGCTCTTCAGCCGATTGCTCTGTGGGTGGCGGCGCGAAGGTACCGACACCGGCAAGCAGCTCCCGAACACCGAAATTGTTGATAGCAGAGCCAAAATAAACGGGCGTCATGGTGCCCTGCAGGAAAGCCTCATGGTCAAAGGGTGGGCATAGGCCGCGCGCCATCTCCACTTCTTCTTTGAGGGTCTCGATTTCATCTGCATCGAGAAACTCGCCAAGCTTAGGGTCATCCAAACCCGTCATATCGACTGCGTCTGTCACGCGGTCGCCAGCGCTGCGGTCGAACATGACCAGGCGGTTGTTGAAGAGGTCATAGCAGCCCTTAAAGCCGCGCCCCATGCCAATGGGCCAGGAAGCCGGACAGACATCCAGCGCCAGGCCTTGCTCAATCTCGTCCAGCAAAGTGAAGGGGTCTTGGCCCTCCCGGTCCAGCTTGTTGATGAAAGTCACAATCGGCACATCACGCAAGCGGCAGACTTCAAAGAGCTTGCGCGTCTGCGTTTCAATGCCTTTGGCAGCGTCCAACACCATGATGGCCGCGTCCACGGCGGAGAGGGTCCGATAGGTGTCTTCAGAGAAATCCTCGTGGCCGGGTGTGTCGAGCAGATTGAATATCTTGCCGTCATTCTCAAACGTCATGACGGATGAGGCGACGGAGATACCGCGCTCCTGCTCGACCTTCATCCAGTCAGAGCGCGCGCGCCTGCGGTCGCCGCGGGCTTTGACCGCGCCGGCCATTTCAATAGCGCCGCCGAACAGCAGCAGCTTTTCCGTCAGCGTCGTCTTGCCGGCATCGGGGTGAGAGATAATGGCAAAGGTGCGGCGGCGAGCCACTTCATCTTCAAGCGTAGGCATGCGCAAACCCTATTCATGAGCGGATGAATGGGCTAGAGGACGCCAACGGCAAGATCAAGACTTTAAGCCAACATGATACACTACGAGACGTCGCCCCAACAGGTCATAGACACGCTGGGTTTGGAAAAGCACCCTGAAGGCGGATGGTATGCGCAAAGCTGGCGCGATGGTCCTACTGCCACCAAAGACGGCCAGCGCGGATCTGGCAGCGCGATCTATAACCTGCTTGAGGAAGGACAGCGCAGCAATTGGCATGCGATCGATGCTGTTGAGATTTGGCACTATCACGCTGGCATGCCGCTTGAGCTCTCGATTAGTGAAGATGCCAA
>JBCCDR010000208.1:0-5130 GCA_039030675.1 Pseudomonadota bacterium
CGACCCCAGCGCCTTTGTGCGGCCATCGCCCTCAGGCGGCTCTTTAGGCGGCGTTGCCCGCCGGACGCGCGAAGCCATGCTACTGGTGGAAGCGGCTGGCTATGATGTAGTGCTGATTGAAACGGTGGGCGTTGGCCAGTCAGAAACGGCGGTTGCCGACATGGTGGATGTGTTTTGCCTGCTCCTCTCGCCAGCAGGCGGTGATGAGCTCCAGGGCATCAAGCGCGGCATTATGGAACTGGCGGACATGGTCATCGTCAACAAAGCCGATGGCGATATGCAGATGCCTGCCAAGCGCGCGCAAGGCGAATACCGTGCGGCGCTGCATCTCATGCGGCCGAAATTCGAAGGCTGGGCGCCGCGTGTGCTGTTAGCCTCTGCTTTGGAAGGGCTGGGCCTTGACGCCATTGATGAACAAATTGGCCGCTTTTATGCCCATTTAGAAGAGACCCATGCCCTCAAAGCACTGCGCGAAGGCCAAGCGGAAGCGTGGATGTGGTCGCAAATTCATGAGTCGCTGCTGGATGGGTTTTCCGCCCATGAGGACGTGGCAAAACAGCTCAAAAGCGTGTCGGCCGCCGTACGCGCTGGCGACATGCCCGCTGCGAAAGGCGCCCAGCAGCTCCTCAGCGCATTTGGCCTATGAGGCGGGCTTGACCCCTATGCCCATTTCGCCTATACGCGCGCATTGATTTTTGCGCAGGCTGTCATGGCCGCGCCGCCGGGCCGCACCAGATGGTCCGCACCTAAAGAAAAAGACGAAGGATAAGACAATGGCACGTGTGTGCGAACTCTCTGGCAAGCGCCCCATGGTTGGTAACAATGTGAGCCACGCCAACAACCGGACACGCCGTCGTTTTCTGCCAAACCTGGTGAATGCCAGCCTGATTAGCGATACGCTTGGCAAATCCTTCAAACTCCGCGTGGCCGCCTCCACGCTGCGCACGGTTGAGCATCGCGGCGGCCTGGACATGTATTTGGCAAAAGCCAAAGCCGATGAGCTCTCCATCAAAGCGCGCCGCATCAAGCGTGATATCGTCAAAGCCCGCGCGGCCGGCGATGCGGAAAACGCTGCTTAGTTTTCTGTAAGAGAAAACTTCAGCAGTAGCGTCTGCTGAAACGGATTGAAGTTGTCATCTGACACGACGTAAAGCCCCGTGCGCCCAAGCGGTGCCGCCACAGCGCTGATTCCTTCAAAATTGTCGACGGTGATGGGCGGCGAGAAGCGCGCGAGCTCTTCGCTGCTAACGACGTTTGTATCGTCACAAAATGCATCGATGGGTATGCGGGAGATTAAGCCTGAGACCCCAGACAGAACGCTGAAGTGCCGGTGCATCACATAAACGTGCTCGCCAAATTGCGTCATATCCGTTGGCGCGAACGGCTTTGGCACCTTGTAGGCGAGACGCTGCGCTGGGCTGTCCGTCAGCCCTTCTATAGGGAGGCGCCAGCCAAGCCGTCCGCCGCCAGCGCGGCCGTGCTCGCTCAGCACCACCAAGCTTGCATCGGGCAACGCTGTGATGGCTTCAAGGCCGCCATTGTTTGGCAAGCGCGTCACTCCTTGCGGTAATGCTACGGGTTCAGGCACCGCGCTGGCGACGCTGCACAGGTCTGTGGGGTCGTCGGTAGCATAGCGCCAGATGCGGTGCTCGCCTTCAAAAGAAGCGAGGATGGCCGTGCCGTCGGGCGTGCGCGTGAGGCCTTCTGCGTCCGTTTGTTGTTTGCCCGTCATCCCCTTGCCGTTCAGGCCTTTCATGCGGCGCATCCAGGCGCTTTCAATGCTAATCAGGCGGCCCTCGGGGGAGTGGAGGGGGACCATGCAGACCCAATGGCCCCGGTCTGTCACAGCGATGAGGTGGCTTTGGTCTGGGGCGATGATGAGGCCGGAGAGACCGCCGAAGTCTTCGTCCTCGCTGGACAGGGAGAGGCCGCCTTCATAGGCCAGCTGGCCGAGTGTCTGCGTGCGCGGGGATTCGCTATTGAGGGGCACGGGAGACGCCTTAATGGTGATGTCACGTGCGCCAGGCACGGGCGCTTGGCTGCCGGCCAGTGTGGGCCATAGCCCTAGCAGCAGCCCTAGGCACCAAGTTTTCAAGCTGCGCGGCGCCTTATGCTGTCGTCATCAAACAAGGCGGCCAGTTGCTCTGTCATGGCTCCGCCCAGCTGCTCAGCATCTAAGATGGTGACAGCACGGCGATAATAGCGCGTGACGTCATGGCCAATGCCAATAGCAAGCAGCTCGACGGGGCTGCGCGTCTCAATCCAGCTGATGACCTGGCGCAGATGCCGCTCTAAATAGCTGCCGGAATTCACCGACAGGGTGGAATCATCCACCGGCGCGCCGTCGGAAATCACCATCATGATGCGGCGTTCTTCTGGCCGGCCAATCAGGCGGTTGTGCGCCCATAGTAAGGCTTCGCCATCGATATTCTCTTTTAAGAGCCCCTCACGCATCATCAGCCCTAGATTTTTGCGCGTGCGGCGCCAGGGCGCGTCTGCGGTCTTATAAATGATATGGCGCAGGTCATTCAGCCGGCCAGGATGGGCGGGTTTGCCGGCCTCAATCCACTTATCGCGGCTGTCCCCGCCTTTCCAAGCGCGCGTCGTAAAGCCCAGAATCTCAACCTTCACGGCGCAGCGCTCCAAAGTGCGCGCCAGAATGTCTGCGCAGATGGCTGCAATGGAGATGGGCCGGCCGCGCATTGAGCCGGAGTTGTCGATGAGCAGCGTGACCACCGTGTCGCGGAAGTCAGTCTCGCGCTCCATCTTATAGCTCAGCGCATGGCGCGGGTCGGTCACCACGCGGGTGAGGCGGGCGGCGTCCAGCAGGCCTTCTTCTAAGTCAAACTCCCAGGCCCGGTTTTGCTGGGCTTGCAGGCGCCGTTGCAGGCGGTTGGCGAGTTTGGTGACGGCACTCTGCAGGGGCACAAGCTGCTGGTCTAAATACGCGCGCAGCCGCGTGAGTTCTTCGCCGTCGCATAGCTCTTCGGCTTTGATGACTTCATCAAAGGCTTCTGTGAAGGGCCGGTAAGAGAAATCAGGCGGCAAGTTTGAAAACGGCGTGTTGGGCCGGTAGGGCGTCATCCCCTCATGGCGGTCATCGCCGGACATATCGTCCTCCGACGGCTCCATTTCCATGTCGCGGGTTTCGGTTTCGTCCGCATCGCCTTCGGCTTCAGCGGCATCGCCAGAGGGTTCAGGCTCGCCCTCGCCAGCAGCGCTTTCCTCATCGCCGCTGTCTTCGTCGCCTTCGCTTTCTTGGTCGTCTTGAGACTCATCGTCCTCGCTGGTGTCGTCTTGGTCGACGTCTTCGCCGCCCTCATCTTCCACGTTGAGACCGCTGATGATGCGCTTGGCGACTTGGCTGAAAGCGCCTTGGTCTTCAACCGCGTCCAAAAGCTCACCAATGGCCTCGCCCGCGTTGCTATCAATCCATTCACGCACCAAATCGATGGATTTCTGCGCTTCTGGCGGCACAGGACGGCCCGTCATTTTCTCGCGCGCGATCAGCCCCAGCGCGGCTGCCAGCGGCACGTCGCTTTCCGCTTCGATGCCTTCAAGCCCATCGCCCTTGCAGCGGGTGGAGACCACCTGGTCCAGGTTTTCTGCAACGCCGGCCATTTGGTTGCAGCCAATGGCTTCAATGCGCGCTTGCTCCAGCGAATCATAGATCTCGCGGGCCAGGCCGCTGGCAGGCTGTTCACGCAGGTGGATGCGCGCGTCATGATGCTTAAGGCGCAAGGCCATGGCATCGGACAGCCCGCGGATCTGGGCAAGCTGCTCAGCCTTCAGCTTCTTTGCAGGCGTGGGAAGGCGCGCCTGCTTGCCAGCAAGACCCGGCTTGTCGGCGCTATAGGTCACCTCAAGCTCAGGCTCCTGCGCAATGGCGCGCATGGTGGACTTGATGGCGTCTTTAAGCGTTTCGACTGCGTCGTTTTTGGTTTGCGACATGGCGGGCTTTAAACGGCTTTGAGCGCGCCTTCAGGCAGGTCTTCCCCAAAGCAGCGTTGATAATACTCCGCCACCAGCGGGCGTTCGGTCTCATCGCATTTATTGAGGAAGGAGACACGGAAGGCAAAGCCAGGGCTTTTGAAAATCTCAGCGTTCTGCGCCCAGGTGATGACGGTCCGCGGGCTCATGACGGTGGAGAGGTCGCCGTTGATGAAGCCTTGGCGGGTGAGTTCTGCGCAGCGCACCATGGCGCCGAGTGTTTTTCGGCCTTCCTCGCTGTCGTAATTTGGGTTCTTCGCCAGCACGATGCCGAGCTCTTGGTCAAAAGGCAGATAATTAAGCGTCATGACGATCGACCAGCGGTCCATCTGTCCTTGGTTAATCTGCTGGGTGCCGTGATACAGCCCTGTGGTATCGCCCAGGCCCACCGTATTGGCCGTGGCGAACAGGCGGAAATACGGGTGCGGCCTGATCACACGGTTTTGGTCCAGCAGGGTCAGCTTGCCTTCGATCTCCAAAATCCGCTGGATCACAAACATCACGTCTGGCCGGCCGGCGTCATATTCGTCAAACACCAAGGCGGTCGGCGTCTGTAGCGCCCAGGGCAGGATGCCTTCTTGGAACTCGGTAACCTGCTTACCGTCGCGCAGCACAATGGCGTCTTTGCCCACCAAATCGATGCGGGAGATATGGCTGTCCAAATTGATGCGCACGCACGGCCATTTCAGGCGGGCGGCGACTTGCTCAATGTGGGTTGATTTGCCGGTGCCGTGATAGCCTTGGATCATCACGCGGCGATTGTGCGCAAAGCCGGCCAGGATCGCCAAGGTGGTTTCAGGATCGAACACATAGGCCGGGTCGAGATCGGGCACACGGTCATCCGCCTCGCTAAAGGCTGGGACTTCCATATCCACATCCACGCCAAAGACGTCTCGCACTGACACTGTATGGTCCGGCGCCAAAGCGTGCGCGGCGTCCATTTGGCCTGGGTCTACGGTCATAACAAGGGGTACCCTTTTGGTATTTTCTTAAACTCAAGACGCAAGTGCCCTGCGATAGCAGTCTATCTAGTGTCGTCCCTGCCATCCATCACCACATGATATGCCGCAATCACCGACTGCATCTTCTTCTCGCCGCGCCGGTCGCCGCCATTGGCATCTGGGTGGTAGCGCTTGAGCA
>JBCCDR010000209.1:0-5104 GCA_039030675.1 Pseudomonadota bacterium
ATTTGAAACTTACGCCTGATACGCTTGAAGCCGCCGTTGGTCCACGCACCCATTGGCTTATGCTCAATTCGCCATCTAATCCTTCAGGTGCTGGCTACACCGCGCTGGAATATCGCGCTCTGATGGACGTGGTACGCCGTCATCCGCATCTGTGGGTGCTCAGCGATGATATTTATGAGCACATCATCTACGATGACTTCGCGTTCGCCACACCGGCTGCTGTCGCACCGGACCTCAAGGACCGGATCCTCACGGTTAACGGCGTCTCAAAGGCCCATGCGATGACAGGGTGGCGCCTCGGATTTTGCGGCGGCCCGGCACCGCTGATCAAGGCGATGACCGTGGTTCAAAGTCAGGCGACGTCAGCGCCGTGTTCCATTAGCCAAGCTGCCGCGATTGCGGCACTAGATGGCGATACAGCGCATTTAGATAAGCAGCGCGCAGCCTTTCAGAAACGGCGCGACTTTGTTGTGGGGGCGCTCAGAGACATTCCCGGTATCGCGTGTCATCGCCCGCAAGGCGCGTTTTATGCGTTTCCCGACTGCCGCGCGCTTATCCAGGAGCGCTTTGAAAGTGACAGCGCACTGTGTCGCCATTTGCTGGAAGAAGCGCATGTTGCGCTCGTGCCTGGAAGCGCCTTCGGCAAACCAGGGCATCTGCGGCTGTCTTATGCCGCGTCGGATGACGACCTTAAAACAGCCCTTGGCCGCGTGGCCAATGCGCTCAGTTAGGAGGCCATGATGGATAGACCAGAGCTGGGGACTTTTGACTGGGCTGATCCGTTCCGCTTAGACGATCAGCTGACTGAGGAACAACGGATGATGGGCGCCAGCGCAAAGGCGTTCGCGCAATCCGTCCTGCAGCCGCGTGTTCTTGAAGCAAATGCGCATGAAACGGTTGAGCCAGGTCTTTTCAAAGAGATGGGCGCGGCGGGCCTGCTCGGGGCAACGCTGCCCGAAACCTATGGCGGCGCGAATGCCGGGTACGTCGCCTATGGGCTCATCGCACGTGAAGTCGAGCGCATCGACAGCGGGTATCGCTCCATGATGTCCGTCCAATCCTCCCTCGTTATGTATCCGATCCATGCCTATGGCTCTGAGGCGCAGCGGCAAAAATACCTTCCGGGTTTGGCGTCTGGGGATTTGATTGGCTGCTTTGGCCTTACCGAGCCCGATGCGGGCTCCGACCCTGGCGGCATGAAAACCCGGGCGGACAAAACGTCGACCGGATACAAACTCACTGGCTCGAAGATGTGGATATCCAACAGCCCAATCGCCGATGTCTTTGTCGTTTGGGCGAAATCCGCAGCGCATGGCGGCAAAATCCGCGGTTTTGTCTTAGAGAAGGGTATGGCAGGTCTGTCAGCCCCGAAAATTACGGGCAAGCTAAGCCTGCGCGCCTCGGTCACTGGCGAGATTGTTATGGACGGTGTCGAGGTGGGCGAGGATGCGCTGCTGCCCAATGTTGAAGGGCTCAAAGGACCCTTTGGCTGCCTGAACCGCGCGCGCTATGGCATCAGTTGGGGCGCACTGGGGGCTGCAGAGTTCTGCTGGCATGCCGCGCGTCAATATGGCCTCGATAGGAAACAGTTTGGACGCCCATTGGCGCAGACGCAGCTGTTCCAAAAGAAACTCGCGGATATGCAGACTGACATTGCGCTTGGTCTGCAGGCATCTCTGCGCGTTGGTCGCCTGATGGAAAGTCACCAAGCCGCGCCAGAGATGATCTCGATGGTTAAGCGCAACAACTGCGGGAAGGCACTGGATATCGCGCGCCTATCGCGGGATATGCATGGGGGAAATGGGATCTCCAAAGAGTTTCACGTCATGCGTCACATGGTGAACCTGGAGACGGTGAATACCTATGAAGGCACGCACGATGTGCACGCTCTCATCTTAGGCCGCGCGCAGACCGGCCTGCAGGCGTTCTTCTAGCAAATAGCCCATGAAAGACCGCGCTGACATCGTCCATGAGAATTTTCTCGCCCGTGTTGCCGCGCGAGATGTGCCGACACCGGCCTCTAACATTGGTTTAACGGAAGCGGGCCTGTCGCGCGAGGACCTGGTAACCCTCTTCAATGCACAGCTTATGAGCAGGCAGCTGGACCGCATTTCCCGTCAATTGCAGAAGCGTGGTGAGGGCTTTTATACCATTGGGTCGTCCGGCCATGAGGGCAACGCAGCCATCGCATGGGCCCTGCGGCCCACAGACATGGCCTTCTTGCACTACCGCGATGCCGCCTTTCAGATTGCGCGGGCAGGGCAGGTTCCTGGCCAGACACCGCTTTGGGACATGCTGCTGAGTTTTACTGCCTCGAGTGAAGATCCTATCTCCGGTGGGCGTCATAAGGTCCTCGGCTCAAAGGCGCTTAATATCCCGCCGCAGACATCGACCATTGCATCGCATCTGCCCAAGGCCGTTGGCGCTGCCTACAGCGTCGGGCTCGCGCGCCGTCTAAAGCCTGAGCATCAAGCGCTAGCAAAAGACGCTATAATCTATTGCAGCTTTGGGGATGCTTCGCTCAATCACTCGACGGCGCAAGGGGCGATCAACACGGCTTGCTGGACGGCGTATCAGTCAGTGCCTATGCCGCTGCTTTTCGTGTGTGAAGACAATGGCATTGGTATTTCCACCCGCACGCCGAAAGACTGGGTTTCGGCCTCCGTCCAAGCGCGGCCGGGCCTGAAATATTTTCGCTGCAACGGCCTCGACCTGGTGGACACATTTGCTGCAGCAAAGGCTGCGTCTGACTATGTGCGCAAAACCCGCAAGCCGGCTTTTCTGCATATGTCCTGTGTGCGTCTTTATGGCCATGCCGGCGCGGACGTGCAGACAGCCTATATGTCCAAAGAGGCCATGGAAGCAGACGAGGCCAATGATCCTTTGCTCCACAGCGCGCGGCGGCTGATGGACTTGGGGCTCATGACAGCCGACGAGGTGCTTGCTGCGTATACCAATATGGGTGGCCGCGCCGCGCGTGCGGCGGAGCACGTCATCACCAGGCCCAAGCTGAAGTCTGCGTCAGACGTAATGGAGAGCTTGGTACCGCCAAAGCGAACATGCAGGCCTGTCAAGCCGGTTGCGACTAAGACCGATGGCCCAGCCCATATGGCAAAGCTCATCAATATCGCGCTCAATGACCTGATGGCGCAGCACCCGGAAATCGTGCTGGCTGGCGAGGATATTGGTCAAAAGGGCGGCGTTTATGGCGTGACGCAAAAGCTCCAGCAGCGCCATGGCAAGCACCGGGTCATCGATACGCTTCTGGATGAGCAATCCATTTTAGGCCTGTCGATTGGCCTTGCGCACAACGGCTTGTTGCCAATTCCAGAAATCCAGTTTCTCGCCTATCTCCACAATGCCGAAGACCAGCTGCGCGGTGAAGCGGCGACCTTAAGCTTCTTTTCCAAGGGGCAATACACAAACCCCATGGTCATCCGCATTGCTGGCCTTGGCTACCAGCGCGGTTTTGGTGGTCACTTCCACAATGACAATTCCCTTGCCGTGCTGCGCGATATCCCAGGGATCATTCTGGCCTGCCCGTCCAACGCCCGCGATGCCGCGTTGATGCTGCGTGAAGCCGTGCGACTGGCGCGCGAAGAGCAACGCATCGTGGTTTTTGTCGAGCCCATCGCGCTCTACATGACCCGTGATCTCCACGAAGAAGGCGATGGGGCATGGACCTTCGCTTATCCCGGCGCGGATGTGACGCTCAAACTTGGTGAGGTTGGGGTTCATGGTGATGGAACAGACCTCGCCATCGTGACCTATGGGAATGGCGCTTATCTCTCCTTAAAAGCACAAAAAAACCTGGCCGAACGACACGGCAAACAAGTGCGCGTTATCGATATGCGGTGGCTCGCGCCGCTGCCGGAAGAAGCGCTTCTCCAAGCAACAAAGGGCTGCAAATCCATCCTCATCGTGGATGAGTGCCGCCGCACTGGCTCGCAAAGCGAGGCGTTGATGGCGCTCTTTGCTGAAAGGGGCGATTGCCGAACCAGCCGGATCACAGCGGAAGATAGTTTCATCGCCACCGGCCCGGCCTATGGGGCGCCTTTGCCTTCCACAGACAGCATCATAGACGCTGCGCTATCCGCCATGGGACAAAAACCATGAGCCGCAAGAGCGCCGTTGTCGTGTGCCCTGGCCGAGGGACGTATAATGCAAGCGAGCTCGGGTACTTAAAGACCTATCATGCTGACAAAGCCAATCTTCTGGCGCGTTTTGATGACCAGCGCCGCTCCAGAGCACAAACGCCCATCGCTGCGTTAGACGCTGCTGATCGCTTTTCCCTGAGCAAACACACTCGCGGCGACAACGCCTCTGGCCTTATCTATGCCTGTAGCTATGCTGATTTCTTAGAGATTGAGCGCCAGTCAATTGATGTGGTCGCTGTTACCGGCAACTCTATGGGTTGGTACACGGCGCTTGCCTGTGCAGTCGCTGTCTCCGCTGAAAATGGCTTTCAGATCGTCAATACCATGGGCACCCTGATGCAGGAGGCGATGATTGGCGGGCAGATGCTGTACCCTTTTGTCGATGAGGACTGGCAAGAGGTGCCCGGCAAGAAGGCCGCGCTTGTGTCGCTTCGCGAGACCATCCCTGACCTTTATATCTCCATTCTGCTGGGTGGTATGATTGTCTTCGCTGGCACTGTAGACGCACTGAAGGCCGCTGAGGCCCGTCTCGAGCCAGCCGGGCGTTTCCCCATGCGCCTCGCCAACCACGCAGCCTTTCACACGCCTTTGCAAGCGCCCGTGGCGGAGAAAGGCAGGGCGCTCTTGGATGCTGCGCTGTTTGACCAACCGCGCATCCCACTGGTTGATGGCCGCGGACATGTGTGGATGCCCAAAGCCTCCAAGCCCGCAGCGCTGCGGGACTATACACTCGGCGCGCAAGTGACGGAGACATATGACTTCACAAGGGCGATTACGAATGCCTTGAAGGAATTCGCGCCAGACATCTTAATCATCCTGGGGCCTGGATCGACATTGGCAGGTGCGACAGCCCAATGCCTCACCCAGCTGGGCTGGCAGGGTATAACCGACAAAGGGATGTTTGAGCAGAGCCGCCAGGCGCCGGACGTTTGCGAGGCGGTTGAAGC
>JBCCDR010000210.1:0-5086 GCA_039030675.1 Pseudomonadota bacterium
AGAGGATATCCGTGCCGCCTATCGACAGCTGGTGCGAGAGAACCACCCAGACACCCTTATCGCCCAGGGCCTTCCCCCTGAATTCATTCAGCTCGCCAATGCACGTATGGCTGAGATAAACCTGGCCTATAAAACAGCGCTTGCGCAGCAGAAAGAAGCTTTATGACGTCCGCCCCGGATACCCACCAGCAAGACATAAGTATTGGCCTGAAAGACTTAGGCCTGGTGCTGGCCATGAACATCGCCTGGGGCGGCAACTTTGTTGTCAGTAAGTTTGCTGTGACCGAGCTGCCCCCGATTTTTAGTGCCGGGGTGCGCTTTGCGATCGTTGCGCTTGTGTGTCTGCCGTGGCTGAAGCCGCTCTATGGGCGCATGAAAGCTGTGCTGACCATTGCCATGCTCATGGGCTTCATTCATTTCTCGCTTCTCTTCATTGCGCTGGAGATGTCGAACAAGATCTCTGCCATGGCGATTATCGCGCAGCTTGGCGTGCCCCTCTCCGTGATTATGGCAGTTGTTCTGCTCGGAGAGAGAGTTGGCATTTACCGCATTACAGGCATTGCCCTGGCCTTTGGCGGGGCTGTTTTGTTGGGGTTTGACCCAGAGATCTTCAATGATTTGCCTGCGGTGACTGTCATGTTTATCTCGGTCGTCATCATGTCTTACTGCGCGATTTTAATGCGCAATCTGCGCGGCGTGGCGCCGCTGGAGCTGCAGGCATGGATCGGCGTGAGCAGTTTTGCGCCTCTCTTTGCTTTAAGCGCCGTTGTGGAATGGGGCCGCTTCGACCAGGTGCTCAATGCCAGTTGGACGGGCTGGGTTGCCGTCATCTATAGCGCGGTCATCTCCTCCGTTCTCGCTCATGCGATTAATTTCTACCTCATTCAGCGCTATCCGGTGTCCACGGTTGCACCCTACAGTCTTTTGGCGCCGGTCGTTGGCGTGTTGACGTCTGTGTGGCTGCTGGGAGATCAGTTGACTTGGCAGTTGGTGTTGGGCGGCGTTATTACTCTTGGCGGCGTCCTGCTCATTACCCTGCGCAGCTCTAAAAAACCGTCTCCCGCTCCCAAAGCCTCAAAAGAGGAGGGCGCGCTGTCGTGAGGCGCGATGTTTCCTCGCCAAACTACGGTGAGCGCCGCGCCCGTCTGGATATGATCGTGCTGCACTACACAGGTATGGAAAGCGCGCAGGCGGCCTTAGACCGTCTGTGCGACCCCGCGGCGCAGGTGAGCGCACATTATCTTATAGATCGCGATGGCAGCGCTTTTGAACTGGTCGACCCGCGCAAACGGGCTTGGCATGCCGGGGTGTCAGCATGGGAAGGGCATGGCGATGTTAACAGCCGGTCCATTGGCATTGAGCTGGTTAATTTGGGCCACGAGCATGGCTACCAAGATTTTCCTGAAGCCCAGGTTACCGTGCTCTTGAGGCTGCTTGCCAAGCTTTGCCTGCAGTACCGTATTCCGCAACATGCCGTCTGGGGGCACAGCGATGTTGCCGCGGCGCGTAAGGAAGACCCCGGCGAGAAATTCCCATGGGCGCGATTGGCGCGGCATGGCTTTGGTATCTGGCCGCTGGTCAGTCAGCGCGCCAAAGTGCCCGGGCATTGCGATAGTGTCTTATCTCAGATTGGCTATGATGTCGCCGATCTGGCTGCTGCGCAGCAAGCCTTTAAGCGGCATTTCAGGCCTCCAAGTCTGGGGCAGGGATGGACGCAGGCGGATCAGCTCGTGGCAAGCGCCGTGCTGGACCGTCTAAAGCGGGTCAGGCTCAGGCGGCGGGCGTAACTCGTCAAAGCCGTAAAGCTTGTTGTCTGCATCGCCCACAAGGTCTTTCGGCAGGCCTCTGAGCACTTCTTTCATGGAGGGACCAACGCTGCCTAGGTCAACGGGGCTATCGTCGCCGCCGCCGAAGATGTTGCCAATGGTGCCGCAGCCCGGCAGAGCCAAAAAGAGCGATGCGGTGACCAGCCAAAGCGTCGGTTTCATAGAAGCGTCCCAGGTCCTAAGAGAGTATGCAGATAGGCCTCATCTGCCGCGCAATTGCAAGAGGCTTGATTTTGCACGCCAAACAAGGCCACAACACGCCCGCCAGGCAGCAAGGCAGCCGCTGCGGCTTAGGCCGTAGAGGAAAGTCCGGGCTCCACGCACAAACGGCGCCGGGTAACGCCCGGCAAGGGTGACCTTAGGGAAAGTGCCGCAGAAAGCAGACCGCCGGCGCCGCCGCTTTTTAACGCAGGTGTCGGTAAGGGTGAAAGGGTGCGGTAAGAGCGCACCGCGCGGCTGGCGACAGTCGCGGCATGGTAAACCCCGCCGGGAGCAAGATCGAATAGGGGCGGCCTTATGGGCTGTGCGGCCCGCCGCCCGGGTTGATTGCAAGAGCGCCGCAGCAATGCAGCGCCTTTAGATGAATGGCTGCCCATACTGGCTTTGTCAGTGGGACAGAACCCGGCTTACCAGCTGCCTGGCGCTTTTCTCTTCATAGCTTTGGCTCTTGCGTGTTCCGCAGCAGTGTGATTCGCTCATTTTGGCAAGGCGAAACGGCCTCGGGGGATGAAATGGCATGAAACCACGTCGCATCGAGCGAGGATGGCCAATACGCGCTGCGGAGCGCGATTTCCAGGGTATTTCGCTTCGAAAAGGGGAACAAAGTAGAATTATAATGGGTAAAAATAAGAACATCGAGGCGCTCAGCTGAGGACGCTGGAGCTGTCTCAATGTTATTCAAGGTCATGATGGAAATCAGAGTGGGGTAAAATAACAGCATTTAGGCATATTATTTCGTGCTTTTTATTGATTGTTAACTATGGCTCGCATACAACGGAGGCGTAAGGGGGCGCCTGCCATTCTTGCTGTTCTGTGTTGTTGGCTGCGGGCAAAAAGCCACGAAAAACAGGATGCGCAATCAGGCCCGGTGCTCTCAGCGACTGAGACGCCAACAAGGGCCAGGCATGCCGCGCAATTTCGGAGGGCTTTACAAGCATAAGGTAGACGCCAAAGGGCGTGTTTCCTTGCCTGCCCGTTTGCGCCGCGTTGTCGAAGGCAATGGCGCGGGTGAGGAAGTCGTCATGGTCATGTCCGACGACGAGACGCACATGCTGGCCTTCCTCGAGAGCGAGCTCGACCGCCGCTTAGACCTCATGCAGCAAAATGACGACCCGGGCGTGTTGCCCACCAGCCGCAGAGACACGCGCCGCGCGTCCATGTTTGGCCGGTCTTGGTCGTCTCAAGTCGATAGCGCGGGCCGGATTGCACTCAATAAACCGCACATGAAAAAAGCGGCCATCGAAAAAGAATGCGTGTTCGAAGGGATGGGGGACTTCTTCATCATCTACGACCCCGACCGCTATGAAACGATGATGCAGGAAGACATCCCCGGCTTCAATTTGGCTGAGGAGCTGGGCGTATGACCGGGGCGCCGCATATTCCTGTTTTGCTCAGTGAAGTGCTTGAAGGTCTGGATTTGGCGCGCGGCGGTGTGGTCGCAGATTGCACATTCGGGGCAGGTGGCTACAGCCGCGCCATTTTAGAGAACAGTGACGCGCATGTGGTGGCCATAGACCGGGATCCGTCTGTCCGCGTTTACGCGCAGCCGCTCAAAGATGCCTATGGCAAGCGTTTCACGCTGCTTGAAGGGCGTTTCTCTCAGCTTGTGCCGCTGCTGAAGGCGGCAGGCCTAAGCAGTGTGTCCGGCATTGTCTTTGATATTGGCGTCTCTTCGATGCATTTGGACACGCCAGAGCGCGGCTTCTCATTTATGACGGACGCGCCGCTGGACATGCGCATGAGCAGCGTTGGTGAAAACGCTGCTGATCTGCTTGCCCAGCTTGAGGCGGGTGAGCTTGCCCACATCCTGCGCCTCTATGGCGATGAGCGCCTGGCAAAGCGCATTGCGCAAACCATGGTGCGTGCCCGCGAGGATGGCCCGATCTTAACGACGCTCCAGCTGAGCAGCCTGGTCACAAAAGCTGTCGGCGCCAAACAGGCGCTCAAGAGCACAGCCCGCGTGTTCCAAGCGCTTCGCATTGCCGTCAATGATGAGCTTGGCGAGCTCCGGCAAGGTCTGGCCGCGGCTGAGATCTTGCTTGAAGCAGGCGGGCGGCTCTGTGTGGTCACCTTCCACTCTGGTGAAGACAAAATCGTCAAGAAGTTCCTCAGCGACCACTCTGGGAAAACCGCGCAGATTCGGCCATCGCGCCATTTGCCGGATATTCGTGACGACGGTCCGCTCCCGCCTTTCAAGCTGCTGCGCAGCAAAGCCATTGTGGCGGGTGAAGCCGAGCTGGCGGCCAATTCCCGCGCGCGCTCTGCAAAACTGCGGGTGGCCGAACGCACGAATGCGCCAGCCTGGGCGCAGGAGGGCGCAGCATAATGTCCATGCGGTCCCTTTGCTTTGGCTTGCTGGTCCTTGCGGGCATCATCTCGCAGGTATCAGGTTTCTATGTGAAGCAAGAGGCCGTTGAGCTACGCGGCTTGGTGCGCCAGGTCGCCCAAGACAGTGAGCGCCTAGAGCAGCTGCGCACCCGCGAGATGTTTGTGCGCCGCCCTGCGCAGATTGAAGAATGGGCCTCGGCCTTTGAAAACATGGGCCCACCGCAGCAAAGCCAGGTGCAAGGCAGTCTCAAGGCGGCGCTGCTGCCTGAGCCTGCGCCTCGGCCTGAAATACCAGTCCGGACCACGCCGACGGAGCCTGGGCAAGACGTGATTGCCGAGCTCATCAGCCAAACGGAGCTGTCGCTATGACGGCCCGGACCCGCACGCTGCAGCCTTCCCGCGTCATTCGCGTCTCTGGCGAACGCCGCAACGCTTTTGACCGGGCGCGCGACCGCTTGTTTGTGTTGATGGTGGTGTTCACAGCCTTGTTTGCTGTCGTGCTCTGGCGGCTTTTTGTTTTGACGGTTTTGGAGGCCAGCCACTCCGTCAGCCCCATCTCGGTTTTGGCGCAGATACCGCGTGCGCCGCGCGCGGACATTGTGGACCGCAATGGTGTTGTCCTGGCCAAATCCATGCCGTCGCGCTCGCTCATTGTGCGTCCCCGCAGCCTGCTTGATGAAGAGGCAGCTATTGAGCAGGTGCGCACGGTGTTG
>JBCCDR010000211.1:0-5052 GCA_039030675.1 Pseudomonadota bacterium
CCACCGCGTGCCGATCCTGGAGCTGACCAACCGCACCTTCATTCTGCAAGCGGGCCGCATGGTCGTGGATGGCCCACGTGACAAGGTGCAAATTCTTCACAGCACCCTGGACAAAAGCCTGAATGAGCTTCTCCTATCGCGTTCTTAATGCACATCCATATTCTTGTTAGAATGTGACCACTGACAAAGTCAAAACTATAGCCATCGTTTGCTCAAAAGCAAGAAAGTGAGGCTGAGAAAGTGTGCTCATTGACAGTCCGTGGGTGTGTTAATTTAATTATTTTCATTTCCAGGAAGTATACATGAAAGGTTACGGAGCTTTGAGTTAGGAGCTCTACCGTTTATGCCGCGGGAGCCCCATCTGAGTCGCAAACGCATGAGGATGCCATGAGCGACACAGCCAAGCGCGAAGAAACGCCGGACGAGAAACAAAAGCGTAAAGACAAAGCTGGCGCTGATTTGCCTAAGGAGATCGGCGGCCAAGATGGCCCAGAGCCCACCCGCTATGGCGATTGGGAAAAGAACGGGATTGTCAGCGACTTTTAAGGCCGCACTAGTCCCCAGCAACCGTCATGCTGTCCACACGCAGCGTCGGCGCATTGGTGCCATAGCGGAACTCAAGGTCATCGGCAGGCGTGATATGCATGAACATCTCTTTTAAGTTCCCCGCCACGGTCAGCCCGCTGACGGGATAGGCCAGCGCGCCATCTTTAATCGCAAACCCGCTAGCCCCGCGGCTATAATCGCCGGTGACAGGATTGACGCCCATGCCAATCATCTCCGTCACATAAAAGCCATCGCCCACATCTTTCAGCAGCGCTTCAACGCTTTGGGTGCCCGCCTCCAAATACATGTTGGACGTGCTTGGGCTCGGCGGTCCGCTGGTGCCGCGCGCGGCGTGCCCTGTGGTTTCCAGGCCCAGCTGCTTTGCCGTTGCGCAGTCCAGCAGCCATGTCTGCAGCACGCCATCGTCGACCAGCGCCATGGGCTTTGTGGCCACGCCTTCGCCGTCAAAAAGCCGGGTGCGCAGGCCGCGCGGCCGGTGCGGGTCGTCCATGATGGTCAGGCCTGCCGCAAAAACCTGGGTGTGCATGGCCTCCCGCAAAAAGCTGGTGCCGCGTGCCACCGCGCTGGCGTTAATCGCGCTGGAGAAATGCCCCAGCAAACTGGCAGACACGCGTTTGTCGAACACCACGGGCATGGCGCCCGTTGCCAGGCTTTTAGGGTCGCGCCGGGCCACAGCGCGGGTGCCCGCCTTGGTGCCGACGGCTTGCGGGCTTTCCAAATCCTCAAAAAAGCGCGTGGAGGAGGAGGCATAATCGCGCTCCATGCCGCTCTCGCCTTTGGCTAAAACGGCGGCGGAGATGGAGTAGCTGGAGGACTGCTTAAGCCCAGCAAAGCCGTTTGACGCAGCAAGCGCCACGGTGCTGCGTGACCAGCCTGAACTTGCGCCCTGGCTGTTGGTAACGCCGTCCACAGCGCGCGCGGCTTCTTCCGCTTCCAGGGCTCTTGCGATGTCATCCTCAGCGCTCGGCGCCGCGGTGTCTGTTTCCGGTGCCGGCGCGGCAGCGGGGTCAAACAGCAGCGCTTCCGGCGCCAGGCAGGCATAGGGGTCGGGCGGGCCAGCACGCGCCATGTCCAGCGCGCTTTGCACCAGCAAGTCCAGCGCCGCTTCAGATAAGTCGGAAGAGGAGGCAGAGGCCGTGCTATCGCCCACGAAGACACGCAGACCAATGTCGGTGGTCTCGGACCGGTCAAGCGCTTCCTGCGCGCCCAGCCGTACGCTCACTGATTGGCTTTCGCGCTCAGCCAGAACCGCATCAGCCTGGTCAGCGCCAGCGGCGCGGGCTTTTGCAAGCACCGTCTCTAAAATACCAAGCGGGTCTGTCACAGGGCGGCCTTTCTTTATGGCATGTCTTTTTGGCGCGCAGGCGTGCGCAGCCTGTCCCACATTGCTTGCAGGGCGTCAATGCTGCACACTGAAGGCTGCTGCATATGACGGGGGGCTATGCGTATGCGTAAGGGGCTTTTACTTGCTATCGGTTTGACGCTCATGGCGGCTGCGCCGGCGGCGGCCAAAGGACTTCAGGTCGGTGATCTGATTCCAGAAACGCTCGGGTACACGCCTGACAAGACACCGATCAACCGGGATGCTTTTGCGGGCAAGATCATCGTGATGACCTTTTGGGCCACATGGTGTGCGCCGTGCCTGAAGGAGTTGCCGGTCCTTGATAGAGTGGCGCAGCTCACGGACGACGATACGCTTCAAGTCCTAGCCGTCAATTTCAAACAGACGCGGTTTGTGACGAAAAAGGTCGCCCGGCAGCTGAGCGATTCTGAAATCGTGTTTGCCCATGATCGCAAAAGCCGGCTGTCCAAAGCCTTTAAAGTGAAGAATATACCAAATCTTTGGATCATTGGCCGTGATGGCCGGGTTCTTCACAACAAGGTTGGTTACTCAGAGGAAGCGCTGCCGGAGCTTGTTGATGCGATTAACGATGCACTGATGGGCAAAGCGCTGCCGAACGACGCGCGCTGAACCGCAAACACCAGACTAGACGGCAAAGTAAAGGGCATCGCGGCACGAGGCGGCGGAACGCCCAAAAGGCGCCGCGATGCTGAAGTTGGTGTGTCGAACAAATTATACCGCAAGACCCGAGTGTGCAGGAGAGAAGGATATTGCAGCTCTTTTTGTTAGGCAGGTCGCCCTGCCGCACCGTGTATGACAGTTTTCAGGTGAATGAAAAATGAACAATATATTACAGGGTTTGAACGTCGTTAAACCGAACTTTTGGTCGTCTGACCAGCGTTTACTGCGGTAAAACGAAGGGTTTCTGCCATTTCTCTGTGCGAATCACTTACAGACTAAGAATGCAAATTATTGCAAAAACTATGAAACCGATGCTGCGATGACCTCTGAAGAGGGCAAGATAGTCCGGTTGGGGCGCGCGTAAAGACCGGGTCTGCTGCGCCAGCAGAAGCGCCGCAGGTGCGCACAGCAAAGCACTCCACATCAGCGGCGCGCCAGCAGTCCATAGGGCGCTGACAAGCAACAGCATTTGCACGGCAAAAAACCGGCTAACCAACAGCGCTACATCTGGGCCAAATAGCCGAGCCGTGGATTTAACACCCACCAGCGCATCATCCTCAACATCTTGGCAGGCGTAGATGGTGTCATAGCCGAGTGTCCACGCCAGCCCGGCGAGGTAGAGCCAGAGCGCTGGCCAGGTCAGTGTGTTGCTGGCGGCGGTAAAGCCGAGCAGGGCGCCATAGTTAAAGGCCAAGCCAAGCCAGGCCTGCGGCCAATGCGTGATGCGTTTCATGAACGGGTAGGCGGCGACGATGGCGACCGAAAACACGCCCAGCCAAATCGTCAGCGCGTTGAACTGCACCAGGACGAGAAGGCCGAGTAAAGACAATGCCGCTGCAAACACAAACGCGTGTGTGCGGCTGATCTGCCCTGATGCAACTGGCCGGATGCGTGTGCGGGCGACTTTGGCATCTAGGTCTTTGTCAACCAGGTCATTAAAGGCGCAGCCGGCTGAGCGCATAATAAGCGCGCCCAGGGCAAAGAGCGTCATATGCCAAAAATTGGGCAGGCCATCGCCCTCATACAGCGCGCCTAAGGCCGTGCCCCACCAGCATGGCAGCAGGAGCAGCCACGTGCCGATCGGCCGGTCAAGCCGGGCAAGCAGCAGATAAGGCCGCGCCCAAGCCGGCGCGCCGGTGATCCACCAGGGGTACTGGCTGTCGGGAACGACCAGGGATGGCGGTTGGCTGCTTTCAGCGTGGGTTTGCGGCATCGGGCGGCTCTCTTTATGCTGGCGCCTGAGTGATATGCGCCCGCTGAGGCAGCGGCGCTACCCCCTTTTGTGCTTAAGGACGGCCGAACCATGGACAGCTATCGCCCTCGCACACGGCTGTATGTGCCGGTTGCGGCCTTAGAAGAAGGGGCCGCGGTGTCCGCAGGTCATGCGCATGCCCATCACCTCAGAGCCGTACTGCGGGCG
Source organism: Pseudomonadota bacterium (assembly GCA_039030675.1). Classification (GTDB taxonomy): domain Bacteria; phylum Pseudomonadota; class Alphaproteobacteria; order Sphingomonadales; family CAKZYD01; genus CAKZYD01. The sequence continues at coordinate 4,011 of JBCCDR010000211.1, forward strand.
CAGGTTGGCGATGCTGTTGAAATCTTCAATGGCAAAGACGGGGCTTTTGGCGCGGAGATTACGGCCCTGGCCAAAGCGGCTGTGCAGCTGCGGGTGCTCCATAAAGTGGCGGGCCAAGAGCGCTTGCCGCCGCTGACCTTAGCCTTTGCGGTTTTAAAGAAAGAGCGCACGCAGATGGTGGTTGAAAAGGTCACAGAACTGGGCGCTGCGGTCATCATCCCCTTCACCAGCGCGCGCTCACAAGGCCAAGCGCTCAAACAGCTCAGCGCTGAAAAGCTGCAGGCCTATGTCATCCAAGCGTGCGAACAATGCGGGCGCACCAGCCTGCCCAGCATCGCGCCAGCCGCGCGGTTTGCAGATATTTTGGCACACGAAGGACAGCTCCTCTATGCTGATGAGATTCAGGCCGGCACGCGCCTCTCCTGGCCTCAAAGCGATGGCCCGGTCACGCTGATGATTGGCCCGGAAGGCGGCTGGGCGCCGGAAGAACGCAGCGCCCTTGAGGCGGCTCCGCACGCCCATCCTATTACACTCGGGCCGCGAATCCTTCGTGCAGAAACGGCGGCCATTGCCGCTCTCTCTCTTTGGCAGCAAACACATGGCGACTGGTAAGGGTATCGATTTATACTACTTTGACGTGCAATTAACCTTTTGTTAAGAGAACCGTTCTACCGGTTAACTTTAGGGAGATTGGACTATGTCACTCGCCTTGTCTACGCCGCCCGAAATCGACACTTTGGACCCTGCAAGCTGTTTTGAAGTGATCAGCCGGCATAACCTGATCGCACGGTTTGACTTGGATGGTATCTTGCTCAGCGCCAATCCGCTTTTTCTCAGCGTGTTTGGTTATGAGGCCTGCGATGCCCTTGGCCAGCATCACAGCATGTTTCTCGTCGACCCCAATCGCCACGACCCCAGCTATGATAGGATGTGGTCAGATTTTGCTGATGGCGTTGCGCGCAAAGGGGAAGTCTTGCGGCGCTCGCGCGCGGGTGATGTGATTTGGCTGCAGGCTGTCTATTGCCCTGTCTTTGATGATGAG
>JBCCDR010000212.1:0-5025 GCA_039030675.1 Pseudomonadota bacterium
CAAGGCACCTGGTTCCCCAACCATGAGAAGTCATCTTCCAGATTCAGCGACTCATCAAACTGGGCGGTGGCTTCGGAGAGAGCAGCAGAAAAGTCCGGTGATTCGGTGCCTTCTGGCGACAAGGGACAAAAGCCCCAAAGCAAGTGACAATACACTTCTAAACACCATGCCAAGCCCCCTCATAAACCCTTACTTCAAACCCAAACATGCAGAATAAAACGCAAAAGATCAAATAGGTTGGCAGTCTTCATTGATATTGGATAAAAGCGACGCCGATTCACGGAAGGCAGTTTTCAGGAGGCGCGCGTGTCAGCGTTTAAAACCATTGATGATTTAGGCGATTTGTCTGGCAAGCGCTGCCTTGTGCGCGCTGATTTGAATGTGCCCTTCCAAGATGGCGCGGTCAGCGATGATACGCGCCTGCAGGCTGTTAAACCCACCCTTGATGACCTTATCGAAAAGGGGGCTAGCTGCCTCATTCTCTCCCACTTCGGGCGACCAAAAGGACAGCGCGTGCCTGAGATGAGCCTAGCCGCTGTCACGGACGCTTTATCGGCGGTCTTAGGAAAGTCAGTGGCGTTCGTTGAGGACTGTGCGGGCGAAACCGCCCTTGCAGCTGTCCAGGCCCTAGAGCCGGGAAGTATCGCTGTGCTTGAAAACACCCGTTTTCACGCCGGCGAGACGGACAATGATCCCGGCTTGGCAGAAGGCATGGCACAGCTCGGTGATATCTTCATCAATGATGCCTTTTCAGCAGCGCACAGAGCGCATGCCTCAACAGAAGGCATCACGCACTTCCTGCCTGCCTATGCCGGGCGCTCCATGGAAAAGGAGCTAACTGCCCTGCAGGCAGCTCTAGGCGCCCCTGAGAGACCTGTTGCGGCAGTGGTTGGCGGGGCGAAAGTATCCTCCAAACTGGATGTGCTGACCAACCTCGTCGAGAAGGTCGATCACCTGATTATTGGCGGCGGCATGGCCAATACGTTCCTGGCTGCCAAAGGCGTCGATGTGGGCAAATCTCTATGCGAGCACGACCTGACCGATACCGCACAGTCCATTTTGGCAAAGGCTGAGGAAGCTCAATGCACTGTCCACCTCCCCTATGACGTTGTGGTGGCCACTGAGTTTAAAGCAGGCGCAGAAAACCGTGTCGTCAATGTCCATGAAGTGGGCGCAGATGATATGATTTTGGATGTCGGTCCGGCGGCAACAGAAGCCTGCGCTGATGCGCTAAAAGTCTGCAAAACGTTGATTTGGAATGGACCAATGGGGGCTTTTGAAATTGCGCCCTTTGACACGGGCACCGTACAGCTCGCCCAAGCAGCAGCCGCCTTAAGCAGTGACGGCAGTTTGCGCACAGTCGCCGGTGGCGGCGATACCGTCTCAGCCCTTAACCACGCCGGTGTAGCGCAACACTTCACGCATATCTCCACAGCTGGCGGCGCTTTCCTAGAATGGATGGAAGGCAAAGAGCTTCCAGGGGTCAAAGCGCTGGAACAATAATACCACTTTGATCTGTCAAAAGCGCACATTGCCAATACGCCCCTCCTCGCCTTACCATGGCGAAAAATATAAAGAGGGATATGGCTATGGATCTAAACTTTACGCCTGCCGAAGAAGCCTTTCGGGGAGAGGTAAAAGCCTTTCTAAAGGATGAGCTTCCCATTGAGATAAGTGAAAAGGTTCGCCTTGGCATAGAGCTTGAAAAAGCGGACATGGAACGCTGGCATGCGCTCTTAAATCAGCGTGGCTGGCTTGCGGTCACGTGGCCTGCGGAATATGGCGGCCCTGGCTGGAATGCCGTTCAGCGCGATATTTTTGATGAGGAAGGCGCGCTGGCCAATGCACCGCGTATCGTCCCGTTTGGCGTGAATATGCTGGGGCCGGTGATCATCAAGTTCGGCAGCGACGCGCAGAAGGCCGATATTCTTCCCAAAATACTCGATGGCACCCATTGGTGGTGCCAGGGGTATTCCGAGCCCGGCGCTGGATCAGACTTAGCTTCCCTTAAGACGAAGGCCGAGCGCGACGGCGACCATTTTGTCATCAATGGCCAGAAGACTTGGACCACCCTCGGGCAGCATGCGGACAAGATTTTTTGCCTGGTGCGCACATCCACGGAAGGAAAGCCGCAAGAAGGCATTAGCTTCATCCTCGTCGATATCGATACGCCAGGCATTGAGATGCGCCCCATTCGGCTGATTGAAGGCGGCTATGAGGTCAATGAAGTCTTCTTCTCAGATGTGCGAGTGCCCGCTGAAAATCTCGTAGGCGAGGAAAACAAAGGCTGGACCATCGCCAAATATCTGCTCACGCATGAGCGCACCGGCATCGCCGGCGTTGGGGCGTCCACCAATGCCCTTGGCCAGCTGAAGGACCTCGTCAAAAAGGTGTCACGCCGCGGCAAGCCACTGGCCAAAGACCCACTCTTCATGGCCAAACTCGCCGAGGTCGAAATCGACTTAGAGGCCATGCGCGTGACAAATGCACGGGTGCTGGCTGATGCCGATTCCGGCGCTGCTGGCAGCATGGAAAGCTCCATGCTCAAAATCAAAGGCACCGTCATTCGCCAGCGGCTCAATGCGTTGTTCAAAAGCGCGGTTGGACCTGCTGCGACCCCCTTCCCGGCTGAAGCCTTGGTCGGCAATCTCGCTGCTGCGCCTGAAGAAACGGCCATGGCCGCTGCGGATTATTTCAACAACCGCAAGCTCTCGATCTTTGGCGGATCCAACGAGATCCAACGCAACATCATTGCCAAGCAATTGTTTGCTTGAAGGTAGCCAACATGGATTTTACGCACACTGAAGACCGCCGCATGCTGTCCGACATGCTCCAGCGCTTTTTCCGGGAGGATTATGACATCGAAACGCGCAACGCCGCCGCCTATGCGGCTCCGTTTCATCACCCTGAAAAGTGGGCCAAGCTTGCAGAGCTTGGCATCCTTGGCGCTCTGGTTGGCGAAGACGTCGGCGGCTTTGGCGGTGATGGCTTTGACATTCTCACGGTGTTTGAAGAAATCGGCCGCGGCCTGTGTCCCGAGCCGATGCTTGGCACGTTAATGGCCATGAAGGTCCTCGAGAGCTTAGGCGCGACGGAGCAATTAGAGGCGTTGATTGGCGGAGAGAAAAAGGCAGCGCTCGCGTTGTTTGAAGTTGACGGCTTTTCAGGTCTGGAAGACATACAAGCCCAGGCGACCCAGACGGCAGACGGTTGGACGCTGAGCGGGCGTAAATCTATCGTCTATGGCGGCGCCAGTGCAGACGTGCTGCTGGTTGCTGCGCGCCATTCCGGCGGCGTTGGCCTGTTTGTGACGACCCAGGCGGAACGCACCTCCTATGCCATGATTGATGGCGGCGGCGCGGCTGAGATCATGCTCGACAATACAGCGGCTACATGCCTCACGGAAGATGCCGCGCAGACAATCGAAAATGCGCTCGACTGGGGCCGCCTGGCGCTGTGCGCGGAAGCAGTTGGGGCGATGGATTGGCTGCATGCCACCACAGTGGACTATCTGAAACAACGTGTTCAATTCGGCAGGCCCATTGCCACATTCCAGGCCTTGCAGCACCGCGTCGTGGATCTGGGCATCGAGATCGAACAAGCGCGCTCCATCACGATCTTAGCTGCTTCAAAAATGGGCACGGATGAGCAAGTCAAAACCATCGCCATGGCCAAAAACCTCATCGGCCGGGCGGGCACATTGGTGGCTGAAGAGTGCATTCAAATGCATGGAGGCATTGGCATGACATGGGAATACGCCGCCTCCCACTATGCCAAACGCTTGGTCATGATAGACCATCAGCTCGGCGATAAAGACGACCACCTTCACCGCATGATGGAACTGGACGCAGCAGTATGAGCAAACCTTTTGACGTTATTGTCTACGGCGCATCCGGTTTTACCGGGCGATTGGTGGCGGAATATCTCAGCCAGCAATATGGCCTCGGCGGCGACATACGCTGGGCCATGGCCGGCCGCAGCCTCAACAAGCTGGCCAGCGTGCGCAGCGAGATCGGCGCAAGCGAAGACACGCCGCTGGTTCAAGCCGATGCGAGCGATCCTGCTAGCCTTGCGGCCATGGTCACACAAACGCACTGTGTGCTCACGACGGTCGGGCCCTATCAGTTATATGGCAGTGACCTGGTCGCCGCCTGCGCAAAGGCAGGCACCGATTATGTTGATTTGTGCGGTGAGCCCGCCTGGATGCACCAAATGATCAGCGCACATGAAGAGACGGCGAAGGCGTCTGGCGCACGCATTGTCTTCTCCTGCGGCTTTGACTCCATTCCCTTCGATTTGGGCGTCTTTTACCTGCAGCAGCAGGCCCAGGCACATGTTGGCAAAACGCTGCCAAAGGTCCGTGGCCGCGTGAAAGCCATGAAAGGCGGGTTTTCCGGCGGGACAGCAGCAAGCCTCAAAGCCACTCTCGCAGCAGCAGCAGACGATCCAAACGTGCTCCAAGTCCTGCGCAATCCTTTCGCGCTCGCTGGAGGCTTTGAAGGGCCCAAACAGCCAAGCGGCAATAAGCCACTGTTTGAGGAAGACCTGGGCAGCTGGTCTGCGCCCTTCATCATGGCGGCAATCAACACCCGCAATATTCATCGCTCCAACGCGCTGATGGACCATCACTATGGCGCAGACTTTACCTATGACGAGATGATGCTCACCGGGCCTGGCGACAGCGGCGAAGAAATGGCCAACGTCCTCGCCACCACCAAGCAAATCGGCACGGACAATGACCCTAAGCCTGGCGAAGGCCCCTCAAAGGAAGAGCGCGAGCAAGGCCTCTATGAAGTGCTGTTCATCGGCGAGGATGACGGCGGCGCCCGGCTTACGGCGCGTGTGACAGGCGATAAAGACCCCGGCTATGGCTCAACGTCCAAAATGATCGCCGAAAGCGCCATTTGTTTGGTGAAGGATTGTGCCGGTTTAGAGGGGGGCATCTATACGCCAGCGCCGGCCATGGGTGACGCGCTGATCAAACGCCTGGAAGCAAATGCTGGCCTGACTTTTAGTCTCTTACCC
>JBCCDR010000213.1:0-4987 GCA_039030675.1 Pseudomonadota bacterium
ATTTCGGGATTTGGAAGTGGAAGGCACGGGCGAGACCTTGCCGAAAATTGAGCAAGTCGAAGCTGACACACGCGCCCCAGCGCCGGACCGCAATTTGCTCATTGGCCATGCAGCGCAGGCGGCCAATGTCGCGTCCATAACGCTGCCTGAAAAAACCGCCAAGAGCACTGGCTGAGGCCATGAGGCCTTCGAATAGGGTCTAGCGGCTATGCACTCTTTGCAGTGTTCTGCTTGCTAAGGCGCACTATGTAACGACCATGGCAACACCAGCACAGACCTTAAAGGCGCCCGCGATGCGCGAGGAGGCGCAGCACAGCGATGCGGTTCGTCCGCCAGCGCTTTGGCTTCTTGTGGCCCTGTCTGCTGTAGGGCCTTTGGCGCTCAATATCTTTCAGCCATCCATCGGCGCGATCGCTGCTGATTTTTCAATCTCCTCAGCGCATGTGCAATGGGCTCTGACCATTTACTCTGTTGGTCTGACAGTGGGGCAAGTCATCTTCGGCCCTTTGTCTGATCGCTACGGCCGAAAGCCTCTTTTATACATCGGATTGGGCGGTTTTCTGTTGGCGAATATGTGGCTGGCCCTAGCGCCGAGTTTTTCGTCTGTGTTGCTCGGGCGTTTTCTTCAAGGTTTGTCTGGCTGTTGCGGCATGGTGCTCACGCGCGCCATCGTGCGAGATTGCTATCCAACAGAACGCACTGCAAGCGCTTATGGTTACATCACTACCGCCATGGTTGCTGTCCCTGCGCTGGCCCCATCTTTGGGCTTTTACTTAGAAACACTGGGCAGCTGGCGGCATAGCTTCTGGTTTTTGGTTTTTTTCGGATCTCTGGTCCTCCTTGTGTGCTGGCGATTGGTTCCAGAAACCAACAAAAACCCGTTAACAAGCCTTAATCTGACTAGTTATGTCGAGGCCACACGCCTCTTAGGGCGCAACCGCATATTTATGGCGTACTGCGGCGTTATCGGCTTTGGAACCGCTAGTTTTTTCGCGTTTTTGACCGGAGCGCCCTTCGCAACAATCGAGCGCTTAGGCGGCACGGGGAAAGACTTCAGCCTGTATTTTTTGATTCTGTCTGCCGGTTACATGGCGGGAAACTTCATTGCTGGGAGATATGCAACAACCTTGGGTCTGCCTCTCATGACAAAATTAGGCCATGCGATTGGATTAATTGGCGCCACGTCATTTCTTTGGAATTTGTACCAACCATCCATGGAGACGATCTTCATTCCAGCCGCAATTATTGCGCTAGGCGGCGGACTATTTAATCCGGCGTCCATGGCCGGTGCGCTGTCGGTCCGTCCAGAAATTGCAGGCACGGCGTCTTCTGTTGTCGGCGTGTTAAGTATGCTCGTCGCGATCGTATTGTCAGCCATTGTGAACACCACCTTGTCTCCTGATCTGATTGGGTTTGTGTGTGTTTATGTGGGGTGCAGTTATGGTGCAGCGCTGTGCAGTGCCGTCGCGCTTTCTGCCCGCTCAGAGCCTGCCGGCAAACCCTAGCGGCCACATCCATCGGCCGTTGCATTTTCGGCGCAAATCTATAAATCGGAGCGCCTGAAAGCGTGTGGGGCCGTAGCTCAGTTGGGAGAGCGCGTCGTTCGCAATGACGAGGTCGTCGGTTCGATCCCGATCGGCTCCACCATTTCAGTCGCGTTTTTTTGAGCGAAGGGTGCATGATTCCCCCCGTCGCCATTCGCTGTGCATTAAGGTTTTTGTTGGACAAAGAAAGCGCGCCGATCGTCTTGTGATGTCAGGATGTGTTGTCACATCGCTTGTCACACCTAGGTGTAAGCCCAGCGCCGACGCGCAAACGTTTTTGGGGGACTAAACGCATTGGACCAAAGGCCCGATATTGATGTGGTTGTGAACACGCTGGAGCGCAGCGCGCGCTCTGCGTTGCAGTTCTATGAAGCGCGCGGCCAAGGGCGCCGGCAGCCGCGTCCAATTGTTTTTGTCCATGGGGCGTTTAGCGGCGGATGGATTTGGGGGCGCTATTTCCAGCCCTTTTTTGCCAAACACGGCTTTGATAGCTACGCGATAGATTTGCGCGGCCGCCGCGCCATCAGCCCTTTCATTCCCACGCCGCATGGGCTGTCTGACTACGTCGCCGATGTGCAAGATCTGATCGCGCATGTGGGGCAGCCGCCCATATTGGTCGGTCATTCACTCGGCGGTATGGTGGCGCAAAAAGCAAGCGCTACGGAGCGCCCGTATGCCTTGGCACTGCTGGCCAGTGTACCGCCTGAAGGGATGAGCTTTGCCTCTTGGCAAATGGCTGTGTCGAACCCCTTGCTGTTTTGGAACACAGCAAGTTTCGCCATGTCGCCAGCTATGCGCAGTATCAGCGTCGCGCGCGAAGCGCTTTTTTCAGCTGATGCGCCGGATGCGATCGCGCGCGATGTGCTGCGCCGCTCATCGCCAGAAGCGCCGCGCGCTCTCATGGAAGCACAGCTTCCGCTTGCCTGCGCGCCGGGCTATTTATCCGATATCCCCGTGACCGTGATCGGGGCCTGCGACGATCAGCTCATTCCGGTTTCCGCCGTTGAACGGACAGCGCAGTTTCATGGGGTCGAGCCCATTTTGTTTGAAGACACAGCCCATGCGCTCATGGTTGATACGCGCTGGAACGTGATTGCGCAGCATCTGCTTGATTGGATCCAGCAAGACGTTTTGTAGAGTAAAACGTGCACTAGCGCTGATGGTCGCGCGTTGATAGATGTGCGCCGGTATGCTGCAGCATCATTAGGGCGACCATGGCGAATTTATTCTCTTTCTTCCCCGGCTTTGCCGAGCCGCAGAAAATTGCGCTTGAAACACAAGATGGCCGGCAATTGCGCTATGAGGACATCGCAGCTTTATCGGCGCGTTTAGCAGGCGTGCTGTGCGACCGCGGTGTCCGGCCTGGGGACCGGGTGTGTGTGCAGGTAGAAAAAAGCGCTGAAGCGCTCGCGTTGTATCTGGCCTGCTTGCGCTTTGGCGCTGTTTTTGTGCCCATGAACACCGCTTATACCGCGCCAGAGGCGGCGCATATTATCAGCGATAGCGACCCTGCGCTTTTGGTTGTCGATGACGTCCTGTCTGCGGCGACGTTAGAAATTGATGGCCTGACAACCGAGACTCTATCCGGGCGCGGTGGCAGCCTGATGCAGGCCGCTGCAGACACCAACCCGATGCTCCCCATTTATGGCGCAGCATCCGGTGACCCGGCTGCGATTTTATATACGTCCGGCACCACCGGGCAGCCCAAAGGCGCGGTGTTGACGCACGAAAATTTGAGCAGTAACGCGCAAACGCTGGTTCACGCCTGGCGATTCACCGGCGAAGATGTTTTGCTCCATGCCCTGCCAATTTTTCACGCTCATGGCTTATTCGTTGCGTGTAACGTGGCCTTCACGGCGGGCTGCAAACAGATTTTGCTTTATAGTTTTAGCCCGGAGGCTGTCCTAGAGCATCTGGCTGAGGCCAGCGTCTTTATGGGCGTTCCTACCTATTATACCCGGCTGCTGGCTGACAGTGCGTTTGCGCCGGACAAAGCACGTCATATGCGGCTCTTTACATCGGGCTCCGCGCCTTTGCTGCCGGAAACGTTCAAGGCGTTTGAAGAGCGCTTCGGCATGGCGATCTTGGAGCGCTATGGCATGACGGAAACCGTGATGATGACCTCCAATCTTTACGAAGGCCCGCGCGTGGCTGGCTCGGTCGGGCCCGCCCTAAGCGGCATATCCGTTCGCGTGGTGAGCCCTGAGGGCGAGAGTTTGCCGACAGGTGAAACCGGCGATGTGGAAGTGGCGGGGCCCAATGTCATGACAGGATATTGGCGCGCACCGGAGAAAACCGCTGAGTCTTTTACCTCCGACGGCTATTTCAAGACAGGAGACCAAGGCTACCTCGATGACGCTGGCTATGTGTTCTTAGTCGGCCGCGCGAAAGACATGATCATCTCTGGCGGCTTTAACGTCTATCCCATTGAAATAGAGCAAGCCCTCAACGCGCGGCCGGAAATCATAGAAAGTGCCGTTGTCGGCGTGCCCCATCCTGACTTTGGCGAAGCGGTCACGGCGGTGATCGTCCCGCGCTCGGGGTATGATGTGGACGAAGCTGCGATTAAATCAGCGCTGAAAGAGACGTTCGCGAACTACAAAGTGCCCAAAGCGATCCTTGAGCGCGATGCGTTGCCGCGCAATACCATGGGTAAGGTCCGCAAGGAAATCCTGCGCAAGGACTACGCAGGCCTGTTTGAAGGCTAAGACCGCGTCGCCAGGGCTGCCTTTTCCTGCATCGCCGCGGTGAACCCAGCCAAGCCCTCGGACTTGATGAGTTTTCTATATTCTGATTTGCGCAGCGCGACCTCACTCACCCGGCCATCTAAATAGACGTCGATGATTTTAAACGCCCCATCGCTCTGACGCAGGCGATAGTCGAGGTTGACGGCACGTTTGCTCGTGCGCAGCACAGTTTCGACAATAATGGTATCAATGCCTCCGTCGCGGGTTTCGCGAGTCGAGAACTTTGGGTTGCTGCTGCGGGTAAAGCGCGTTGCGTACTGGCTGACCATCCAATCGCTGAAGGCCTGCGCGGCTGCCGTTTGTTCGCTTTCCTCAGCCCCACGCCATGTGCGGCCGCCAACGATTGCTCGTGTCATGGCTGTCAGATCGAAGGCTTTACGCAGCGCCGGGCCAATTAAGGCCTTGCGGGCTTCACTGTCCGTTTCGTCCGAGAGCATCAGGTTTGCGAGCGCGATGTTGAGCTCTTCAACAACGTTCACCGCGTTGTTGACTTCTACCGCGTCCATCAGCGCCCCGCTTTGCGCCTGCACGGCAGGCGCAGCAAACAGGGTGTTTGTTGCTACGAGTAGCCCAAAAATCACTTTGAAATTCATCAGGCTTGGGTGGCAACATGAATTTGCACCGGGAGAACCGCTGTGTGCATGCATGTTCACTTGCTTGGTGGTCCAACGCCACGCAAGCCTCGCATGGACCAGG
>JBCCDR010000214.1:0-4980 GCA_039030675.1 Pseudomonadota bacterium
GTTCACAAAGTTGATGGGTGAGGCTTCCACGTCTGTCAAAAGAGCGGAATTGAGCTCTTTATAGTCCGTTATGGAGACCAGGTCGAAGCCGTCAAACTCGTAGTTTAGATGCAGAGAGAAATCGAGGACTTCGTTGTTAAACGCTTCGTCAATCGCTGCGTCTGTCGATGTTTGCAAGCTTTCAGGGTCTGGGGCGATGAACCCATCAAAGCCCGGCGGCAAAAACTCGCCGTCACCCAGCCCAAGCACGAACGCCAGCGTCGTTAGGATAGGTTGGTCTCGCGGCAGGTAGACCGTGTCAATTTGCTGACCAGCGTCGTTAAAGACGGGCTGTGACGGCCTTACGTTATAAGGGTTCGTGCTGCCTGTTTGCTCAGAATAGCTCGCCGTTAAACGGGCCGTGAATCGTTCGTTTGGCTCAAATTGTAGCTGACCGCGAATGCCAAAGTTTTCCTCATTCCCAAGGTCATTGAAGTCAGCGCCGCGCGGCGGCGTGCCAGCGGCCAAGGGACTTGTCACGCCTGCCGGGTAGATGTTCTCCAAAAAGCCGTCGCGTTGATTGTAGAGCACGGACACACGTGCTGACAGGCCTTCGGTAATACCGCCCCCAACGGCGCCTTCAATCTCAAAGCGGTTGAAGCGGCCATAGCCGGCTTGCACATAGCCTTCGAACTCTTCCGTGGGCTTGTTTGGAATATAATGGACCAAACCGCCCGTTGCGTTGCGGCCAAAGAGCGTGCCTTGCGGGCCTTTGAGGATTTCAACGCGGTTGACGTCGAACGTAGCAAAGATTTGGCCCTGCAGCGTTGGGATGTAGCTTTCATCGAAATAGGCCGCGATTGGGCCTTCCAGAGCGGCGTTAAAGTCGTTTTGCGTGACGCCGCGGATGGTGAATTGGCTGTTCTGCCCGGCCCCAGAAGCGGAGACGAACACGCCCGGCGTGAAGAGTGCGATTTCGGTGCTGTTCTCAATGCCGAGCTGTATGAGGTCCTGCTGTGAATAGGCGTTGATGGCGATACCCACGTCTTGCAGGTTTTGCTCCCGCCGCTGGGCGGTAACGGTGATGACTTCAATGCCCTGCGCGTAGGTGGTTGGCGCCTGCGCTGTCATGCCAATGCTAAGGGCCGCGCCTCCAAGCAAAGCCGCCCGCGCAAACGCGCCGCGCTGCGCTGTATGTTTCTGATTTTTCATTGGTGTCTTCCCCGACTGTTAATCCCTGACCAAGTCCTGTGCTCGCCGCGTTTCACTCTTTTGAGCCTTCCCCAAACGCTTCAAGCTTAAACTAATATGTGCTGGATAATCTGTGCTGCTGGCAAGATGTTTGTAATCTGCGACACAGATTGACCTGCATAGTGTGCCATTGTTTCAACATTTCCTGTGGTTTCATGTGTTGGAATATCCACAAAATACCGCGGAATGGGGGTTCCATCGGGCATATGTCCCACCACGTCCTCAGCCCCGGGGCGCCTCTCTTTGTCAGGGCAGCCCGCCGCTTGCCAGGCTTTGACCGTTGAGTTTGTGAGCACGCGGGCAGGCGCGTCTGGCCAGCCTACGTCAAATAAGGTGGTGTGCAGGGTGTCTTCCGCGCTCGCAGCGACAACTGCCTCTTTATAGGCCGGATGCGCGCCTGATTCGGCACTGGCGAGAAAGCGTGTGCCCATCCACACGCCTGCGGCCCCTGCGGCAAGTGCTGCTTGCATGGCTTGCGCACTGGCGATGCCGCCTGCCGCCACCACAGGCGCCTCGCCAGCTTCTGCGACGACGGGGGCTAAAAGAGCCATGGTGGCGGTTTCGCCCCAGACATGGCCGCCAGCTTCCCAGCCCTGTGCGACTAAAACATCTGCGCCAGCATCGCGTGCTGGGCGCGTTTCGCTTGGCGCGCCAATGGTCTGCAAAACCGTGCCGCCAGCGTCTTTCACCCGCGCCATCAAAGCGTCGTTGATACCCCAGAAAAAAGAGAAGGTGCGCACGCCGGCGCTTAAAGCCACATCAATCAGCGCATCACCCGGCATGGCGTTGATGATATTTACGGCGCAGCGTTTGATATTCTCAGGCGCGACCTGGGACAGAGACTGCGCGAGCCGCTCCGGGCCTAGAGCACTGCCAGCAAACATCCCCAGCGCGCCAGCGCTTGCCACAGCATTGACAAGCGGCGGCGTGGCTGCCGGACCAATGGGCGCTTGGATGATCGGCACATCCAAGCTGAGCATCTCCAGCAATCTGTGTGTTGCCGGGCTATGGGTCATGACGTCAGCGATGGGGGCGGCCCGAACACCGCGTCATTGCGGACAGGCGGCGCTGGGTGCGCGTGTTTGGAATGCGCCAGCTTTAAGTCAAACAGTGTTTCGCAGGTCTTGTAAGCAGCGTATCCCGGGTTCACCACCGGGCAATCCAGCACGCCCTCCAGATAAGCATGGCTCTGGTGCATGGTCGTCGAGCCAAGGACAATGACGTCTGCGCCATCCTCGTTGATTGCTTTGCGGGCTTGTTCCTCAAGCTTAGCGAAGACGATGTCTTCCTTGCCCGCCAGCAGCTCCTGCGTGTCGGGGCGCACGTCAATATGGCGCACGCTGGCCAGCCGACTGGTTAGGCCGGTTTTCTTAGCCAGGTCATGGCTGTGTTCCAACCACGGCTCCCACATCGTCACAACCGAAAAGCGGCGACCGAGCTGTGAGGCAAGGTGGAAAGTTGCTTCGCCGGCGCCAACGACAGGAATGGAGAGGCTGGAGCGCAAGCCCTTCACGCCGCTGTCGCTCATGGAATAGGAGCACACTACGTCATAGCCTGCTTTCTCAGCATTCAGCCCTGCCTTCAGGACGGTCGCATCGGCAATCACTGAGTCATAAGGCGTATCCAGCAGGCTCGCGCCGCTCTCGGGGGAGGAGAAATCAAGCGTAATATTCTCGCGGCGAATGCCAACGGGCAGTTGCGCTGCAAAGCTCTCCAAGGCGGGCGGTGTCATGGGAACAGGCATTAAGAATAAGAAACGGCCTGCGGCGTGAGACATGCGGGGTTTTCCTCCTGTTAGACGTACACCAAGATATCAGAGAGCCCACCCTCGCCATTGAGGAGGTCGGCGCGTTTGAGCTCTATCATGAGACCGCTCGCAGTAGCCTGTAAGTGCCATTGAACGAGCGCATGAAAGGTCTCGACCTGCCCGCGGGCATATTGCGCCATCATGACCGCAGCGCGCACATGCCAGTCATAGCCCGCGTTCTCCGCAGCCGGCGCGGCCTGGACATTGCTGAGATGGCGGATTGCCCGGACGGGCGTTTCAATGGAGAGGCCGTCCTGCGTTTTCAGCCTGGTCAGCCGCGCAGCGCGCAAGGCACGTGTGTCGTACATCAGCGACACATGGTCCTTATGGCTGGTCTGGTCCATGCTCAGCGGCATCCAATAGGCCCCGCTTGGACTAAACAAGGCGTCCCACTCATCCCACGCCGCTGTATTGAGGAGCCAGGCCTCTTGGGCGACTAAGTCACAGGCTGCGCTGGCGCTCATGTCTGCGCCATGGCGTCGGCCCAGGCCGCATATTGGTTGCGGAACACAAAATCACTGGTGCCTGGCGCGATTTGCAGGCCATTGCCGTCTTTCTCAACCTGGCCGGCATAGCGTGACAGGATCACCCAGTCGCTGCCCTGGCTTTTCAGGCCCGCTTGCAGGCGGATATAGGCTTCATGGTCATCGGGCCCCACAATGCCGGCCGATGAATTCACGATGGTTGAATATTGCAGCGTTTGTTCAAGCAGCGTATCTGGCGCCCCTTCCATGCGGAAGTGCCAGGTCTCAATCATGGTCCGGTCTACCGCTATCGGGCGGATCACCCGCAGCATGGCAACCGGCGCTTTGAACATGATGGTGGGGTAGAGCACGGAGTTGTTGGGCCCAAACCCTAAAATCTCTTTGGTGCGCTCTTCCCCATACGCCGCGACCATGGCTTCCCAATAGGCCGGGTCCACATCATAGCCGGCATGGATGCTGCTCTTGCCGCCCAGCTCGCCATGGCCAAAGGCGCCGGCGCGCTGGCCCATGTCATCGAAAAAACTATAGGAGGCAGAGAACGGCGCAAGCATGTTGAGCGCGCGCGCTTCATCCGAATCGACCGGGTCGCTGGTCTTACCGGCGCGCTGCGCGGCTTTGCTGGAGGAATTGTGCACCACCATGGGGTGGAGCGCGTCCAGCGTGTTCTCAAAGAAGAATTTCCAATTGCACTTGTGCTCATAGCGCAAAACGCCGCCAGCAACGCTCAGCCGGCCCGCCGGCGCGCGGTCAATCATATTGTCAAGCGAGGCGCGCATGGGCGCGAGCCAATCGGCAAAGTCAGGCCCGCCGCTTTCCAGCCGGGCAAAGAGAAAGCCGCGATAAGTTTCAAGCGCGCCCACAGGCGTAAGCGCGCCTTCTGCGCATCCGGGCCGAAGGGCGCTATCGTCGTAGCCAGTGGCGGCGGGGATTGTCTTCAGCGCGCCATCCAGGCCATAAATCCAGCCATGATAGCCGCAGCGCAGGGCAGGGACGTTGCCGCTCGCGCCGTCTGCCAGCAGCTGCATGCCCTTATGCTTGCAGCGATTGTAAAACAGCTGGATGTCCCCGCCGCGCTGGCGGATGGCGATGACCGGCTCATTTGCCAAGCGTGTTGTCACAACGTCGCCAGCCTCGGGGATTTGGCTGTCATGGCCCACATAGAGCCAAGACTTGCGGAACAAGCGCTCTTGCTCCGCATCAAAGATGTCTGCGCAGGTATAGACCCTGCGATGCACCTTGCCTGGCTGAATCAGCGCTGTGACGTCGAGGCTCATGCTTTACTCGATATAGTCGACGGGTGTGCGTTCACGCCGGTCGACGGTGAGTTTGAGCACATCGAACTTGTTATAGTGGCCGGTGATTTCATGGATGAGCCGCAGCGGCAGGGTTTGGGCCATGTCGCAATCGGCATACACGATGCCGGGCTTGCCGCGCAGCAGCTCCCCGATGGGTTTGCCA
>JBCCDR010000215.1:0-4965 GCA_039030675.1 Pseudomonadota bacterium
GCCAGCTAAGATGCGTAGATCACGGCAAAACTATAGGAACTTTCGCCGCGCTTTTCGCGCCCATATGCGCCAAGCCAAACAGGACTTCCAGCGCGATTGGGATGAGACAGTACATGGCGGTTCAAGAGACCGATACAGCATGAACGAAGAGGATGAATACGGCTATGAGAACGGCGCCAAAGGCCGCGATAAAGCGGGCCTCGGCTATGAAAGCCGCTCACGCTTTTATCTCGACAAACGCAACGGCAAATTTTTAGGCGTCTGCGCTGGCATTGCCGACTATACCGGCATCTCCGCCGTCTGGATCCGCCTTGCGATTGTGATGATGGTGCTGTTTGGCTTCCCGCCGGTCATCTTCGCATACTTCATTGCCGCTTTCGTTGTGCCGAGCAAACCGCGAGCGCACTATGAAGAACAGCCAGCCGAGCAAGAGTTTTGGCGCAACGTGCGCACCAAGCCGCATGCAACGGTGCGCGATGTCCGCCTTCGCTTTAAAGACATGGAGCGGCGCCTGCGCGACATGGAACGCCATGTAACCTCAGGCTCACGGCGGCTGGACCGCGAAATCAACGCCCTGCAAGACTAGCCACAGTCTTTTCGCGTGCGGCGCCCTTCAAGAAGCGCAAAAGCGCTTGCAAGGACGCCGCGCGCGCAGTACCTGGTCCTTGGACTGGCCGGAGGGGTATAGCTCAGCTGGTAGAGCATCGGTCTCCAAAACCGAGGGTCGCGGGTTCGAATCCTGCTGCCCCTGCCAGTCCCATAAACACTCAACTATCGTAAGACTTAAACCGTTTCGGCGCTAAGACGCAGCGGCGGTTTTTCCTTTTAGGGCAGTTCGAGAGACAGCTTCGAGCTGCTCAACCTGCTGTCTGAGATGCGCAGCGGCATTGTCTTGCGCCTGGCCATTGATGCGCTCTATGGCGGCGAGCGCCTGAGACTGGCCTTCGGGCCGGCCAAAGAAGAAGCCTTGGACAAAGTCGCAGTCGAGTGACTGAATAGCTGCCAGCTCTGCGGCTGTCTCAACGCCTTCTGCCACGACTTTCATGCCCAAGCCGCGGGCTAGGCCAACCACGCCCTCAAGCACCTGGAAGCGTTTTTGGGACACATCGACGCCAGCGACAAAACTGCGGTCAATTTTCAGCTTATCAAAGGGCAAGGAGTTGAGGTAGCCCAGCGAAGAATAGCCCGTTCCAAAGTCATCAAGTGCGAGTTGGACGCCGCGTGCTTTCAGCCGGCGCAAGAAGGCCGCGACGCGGTCCATGCTATCGCCCACAAACACAGACTCCGTGAGCTCAATGCACAGCAAACTTGGATCAACGCCGCTGGCCGACAGGGCATTGGCGATCATCTGCTCGACATCACCATGCCATAGCTGCGCGGCCGACACATTGACGGCCACTTCAATAGGCTCGCCGGTGACTTCACTCATGGCAACGGCATGCTGGCAGGCATCTTTGAGCGCAAACTGCCCAATATCACCAATCAGGTGAGAGCTTTCAGCGATGGGAATGAATTCTGACGGCGAGATCCAGCCACGCTCAGCATGTTGCCAGCGCATGAGTGTTTCAAAACCAATGACACGGCCATCTTTACCCGAGACGATCGGCTGGAAATGCGTTTCAAGCTCGTCATTGGCAATGGCGAGGCGCAGATCACGCGACAGGGACAAACGCGATTGAAGCCGGTCGCTCATGTCGGAGTTGAAGAAGGCAAATCGGTTGCGCCCGCGCTCTTTTGCATCATAGAGCGCTAGGTCAGCAAAGCGCAGCGCTTCGCTTGCGGACGTCGTGTCGCTTGGGATGAAGCAAATCCCAGCCGAGGCGCCGCCAACCAACTCCGCACTGTCAAGCTGCAAGGGCGCGGCGACAGCGGCGAGCATGGAAGAGACCAAAGAGGTCACGCGGTCAACCGAGCGCGCGTCTCTAATGATCAGCGCAAACTCATCACCGCCCAAACGTGCCACCAAGTTTTTCGGCCCGGCAAGATGGCTTAGCCGCCGACCAATCTCACACAAGAACTCATCGCCCGCTTGGTGGCCCAACCCATCATTAATCTCTTTGAAGTTGTCCAAATCAATCAAGACCAGGGCGGCATCTTGGCCGTCGCCAGGCTGATTGTTGCAGAGTTTTTTCAGCTGGCGCATGCACAGCGCGCGGTTGGACAGCCCGGTGAGGTGGTCGTAATAGGCCAGCTGCTCCAGCTGGCGTTCCGCCTCTTTCTGCTCTGACACGTCCTGCATTGTTCCAAAGAAGCCAATGGGCTTGCCCTCGTCATCCCGCTGCAGTTTGATACGTACGGAGAGGTCAGCAACGGTGCCATCACCGCGCCGCATCATGATGGTGACCTCGCCGCTTTGGCCGGTTTTAAAGACCTGGGCCGACATGCGCTTTAAATCTTCAAAGGAGTCGCCCAGGCACATCCGGCTGAGATGGGTGCCTTTGTCCGTCCTCTCATCCGCGCTCTCTTTGTAGTCTGACATTTTGGAAAAATCATACCGCATCAAACGATAAGCATCCTCATTCAGCTCCAAAGACCGCGCGCCGATTGGGAAGCGCCAGACAGCTGTGTTGCCCAGCTCCTGGGCTTCTTTGAGATCATTGCTGCGCTCTTCAACGGCGCGCCGGGCTTCAACATCGGCGGTAATGTCCCGCACAACGCCGGTAATGAGCTCGACCTCACCCGTTTCATCCAGCTCAGCAGCGATGCTTGTCGATATCTCGATAAATGAGCCATCTCCGCGGCGCAGACGCGTCTCCACATATTGTGGTGTACCAGTCGCCCGGCTCACGCGCGCTGCTTTGCTGAGAAGCTCATTGTTTTGGTCTTGGACGAGCGACTTGACCTGGTCCAGGGTGAGCCATTGACCGACGGGATTTGTTTTATAGAGCCGCGCGAGCTCTTCAGATATCCAAAGTTCGTTGGGCCGATCTGTTCGGTTAAGCCAATAGCCCATGCCTGCAATATCAAAAGCCCGCGACAACAAGTCTGAGCGTTTTTTGAGCTCCGATTCTGATTCCTCAAGCGCGCCAGAGGCCTGTTTGGCCATCGGCCTAAACACAAAGACAGCCACCAAAAACAAAACGATCAGAGCCAGCAATATCGTCTGCTTGAGAAGTCTCTCAGCAGCTAGAATTTTAGCCTTCGCGTTCGCCTCATAGAGACTGACGGCTTTGTCTAAATCAGCGAGCAAAAAGTCTAAGTCTGTGAAGTTAGGCATGGGCACTGCGCGCAAATCAGCCTGCTCAACTCCCAGAAAGGCTTGTGTGCTCTCCAAAAACCGCCTGACGCGCCGGTCCAAATCGCGCCCCGTTGGGCTATAAAGCGTTGCCAGCTTTTGCGTGCTTTGCGCCGGCGCCAATGATTGGCCAGTGGCTTGGGTAAGATATTGATGCCCTTCAAGCATGCGGGCATGCGCGCCTTTCAGTGCCTTGAAATACCGTTCAGACGACTCCGGATCAGCGCGATGATACAGCAGCGTTAGAGCTGCAATACGCTGCGAGAGCATACGCTGCGCGCCGGCAATGTTGATGGTTTGCGCATCCATAGCGTTGCGCGTAAGCGCGCGGTCCATGTTGTATCCGCCAACCACAATACAGGCGGCAATGACAATGACTGCCAGCGTGTGGATACGCTTCATTGCGTACCGCACTTTTACCGCCTTGTTGGTCGACGTTTTCCGCTCCGCGCCCATAGACATGTGCCCTACACTACACATTAAGAGAGTCGTTATGGGCCAGAGGGCGTTAACAAAGCGTGAGACCGGTGCGGGAAATGCGCGGCAGCAGCGTGCGTTTTGCTTGACTTGCACACAGGGCTTGTCTAGCCAACGCGCTATGCCCACGTAGGCATCATCACCCCTTCGTGATCGTTATATGAGGTCTTAGCGCAAAACGCTTTTGGCCGCAGAGGATGCAATAGGCAAGCATGGCAAAAACAGGCCCCTTTCAATTCGTGCGTCAAGTGCGCGAAGAAACCAAAAAGGTCACCTGGCCAACCCGTAAAGAAACGGGCGTCACAACCATCATGGTGTTTGTGTTTGCTGCCTTTATGGGACTGTTCTTCTTTCTCGTGGACAGCCTCTTCACCTTTGTGCTGAGTACCGTATTTGGGCTAGGCTAGGCCCGCACGCCGTCTTGTTTGAGCAGAAAGACACCACATGTCCGAGAAATGGTACATCATTCACGCCTATTCTGGCTTTGAAGACAAAGTCGCTGGCGCCATTCAGGAGCAAGCGCGCCTGCAAGAGCTAGAGCACGACATTGTTGAGGTCATTGTTCCCAAAGAGGAAGTGATTGAGGTCAAGCGTGGGCAGAAAAAGAAGCTCGAGAAGACCATGATGGCTGGCTATGTCCTTGCCAAACTGAACATGAGCGACGAGGCCTTCCACCTCATCAAGAATACGCCCAAAGTGACGGGCTTCCTCGGCGCTGGCGGTAAGCCCCTGCCCATCTCAGAAGATGAAGCCAACCGCATGCGCAATGTGGTTGAAGACGGATCAGCGCGCCCGAGGCCGCAAATTGTCTACGAAATTGGCGAAGAAGTGCGCGTTATCGATGGACCGTTCGCCTCCTTCAGCGGTTTGGTTGAAGAGGTTGATGAGGAAAAAGAACGCCTTAAAGTCTCCGTTTCCATCTTTGGCCGGCCCACGCCGGTTGAGCTGGAATACAGCCAAGTCGAGAAAAACTAAGCACGTTTTTTCTTGCACCGGAGAGGCGCATCGCGTATGCGCCGCTCTTTAAATCCGTGGGAGGCTTGCCATAGCTGTACCACGGCTCTCGCAAAAGGGTCATTTGAGTGCCTGCTCAGGCGGCCCACAGAAACATGTTCATGAGAGGACATCATGGCCCGTAAAAAGATTGATGGTTACATCAAGCTGCAAGTGCCTGCTGGCGCTGCAAACCCCTCGCCGCCCATTGGCCCGGCTCTCGGCCAAAAAGGCGTGAATATCATGGAATTCTGCAAGGC
>JBCCDR010000216.1:0-4963 GCA_039030675.1 Pseudomonadota bacterium
TCATCTCATAGGGCACCATGCCGTCTTCGCGGCAGGGGACTTTGGAGAGGTCGAGCTGAATGCCAACGCCGCCTTTTGACGCCATTTCAACAGACGAGGACGTCAGGCCCGCAGCGCCCATATCTTGGATAGCGACGATGGCATCAGAAGCCATGAGCTCAAGGCAGGCTTCAATCAACAGCTTCTCAGTGAAGGGGTCGCCCACCTGCACGGTGGGACGCTTTTCTTCCGCATCTTCAGAAAATTCCGCTGAGGCCATGGTGGCGCCGTGAATGCCGTCTCGGCCGGTTTTTGAGCCCACATAGACGACCGGATTGCCGACGCCTGCCGCTGCGGAATAGAAAATCTTGTCCTGGTCGGCGAGGCCCACACACATGGCATTGACGAGAATGTTACCATTGTAGCGGGGGTGGAAGTTTGTCTCCCCGCCAACCGTTGGCACGCCCACACAGTTACCATAGCCGCCAATGCCAGCGACCACGCCAGCGACCAGGTGCCGCGTCTTCGGGTGCGCTGCATCGCCAAAACGCAGTGCATTCATGTTGGCGATGGGCCGCGCGCCCATGGTGAAAACATCCCGCATGATGCCGCCAACGCCAGTTGCAGCGCCTTGGTAGGGCTCGATGAAGCTGGGATGGTTGTGGCTTTCCATCTTGAAGATGGCGGCCTGGCCATCGCCGATATCGACAACGCCTGCATTCTCCCCTGGTCCTTGGATGACCCAAGGCGCGTTTGTGGGCAGCGTTTTGAGATGGATGCGGCTGGATTTGTAAGAGCAGTGCTCTGACCACATGACGGAGTAAATGCCAAGCTCGAGCAGGTTGGGGTGACGCCCCAAGGCCGCCTCGATGCGGGCATATTCTTCAAGCGTGAGGCCATGTTCGGCAATGACGCTGGGGCTATGAGCTTCGATTGACGTCGCTGTATCCATCATCACGCGCCTAGCAAGCTTTCAAAGAAGACGTGTCCGTCGGTACCGCCAAGGTCTGGGTCGATGAGGCGTTCAGGGTGGGGCATCATGCCTAAAATGTTGCGCTGGGCGCTCACGATGCCCGCAATATTGCCTTGCGAGCCGTTTGGATTGTCCACGTACGTAAAGGCGATTTGGTCATTGTCTTGTAGGGACTTGATGGTGCCTGATTCTGCGAAGAAATTGCCGTCATGGTGCGCGATGGGGTAGCGGACTGTACTGCCGGCCTCCAGCGCTGATAGGAGTGGTGACGCCGTCGTCTCGACACGCAGTTCGACGTCCTTGCACAGGAATTTCAGGTCCTTATTGCGCATCAAGGCGCCGGGCAGGAGGCCGCATTCCGTGAGCTGCTGAAAGCCGTTGCAGATGCCCAGAACGAGCTTGCCCTTCTTCGCATGGTCAATGACCGCGCGCATGATCGGCGCCCTTGCTGCCATGGCTCCGGAGCGCAAATAGTCCCCATAGGAGAAACCACCGGGCAGGGTGACCAGGTCAACATCCGGCAGTGCTGCATCTTGATGCCAGACCATGATGGGGCGGTGCCCGGTTACTTTTTCAAGCGCGACGGCTAAATCTCTGTCGCAATTAGACCCAGGGAAAACAACAACGGCGCTGCGCATATCCTAGCAGATCTCGATGCTGTAATTTTCGATAACGGGATTGGCGAGCAGCTTCTTGCACATGTCTTCAACGCGCGCCTTGCTGCCCGCATCGGGTTCACCTGCCAAATCAAGTTCGATGACCTTGCCTTGGCGGACATCTTCAACGCCGTCAAAGCCAAGATCGGCAAGCGCGCCAGCAATGGCGCGTCCTTGGGGGTCGAGAACACCATTTTTCAGTGTTACATGAACAATTGCCCGCATCGGCTTGCTATTCCTTGTTTTTCTTTTTACGGTGTTGGTTCAGATCAAGCACAGAACTGCCCGGATCGTCATCATCGTCTTCCATGAGGCCCAGTCTGCGCGCAACGGTTTGATACGCTTCAACCTCGCCGCCTAAATCCCGGCGGAAGCGGTCTTTATCCAGCTTCTCGCCCGTGGCGTTGTCCCACAGGCGGCAGCTGTCAGGGCTGATCTCATCCGCCAGCATGATCCGCATTTGATCATTGTGATAATGGCGGCCAAATTCCAATTTAAAGTCAACCAACCGAATGCCGATGGCGCTGAACATGCCGGTCATGAAGTCATTGATGCGCAGCGCCATGCCGGCGATATCTTCCATCTCTTCCGGCCCAGCCCAGCCGAAGCAAGCGATGTGTTCTTCCGTCACCAGCGGATCGCCCAGCGCGTCATCTTTGTAATACGTCTCTAAAATGGTGCGGTTGAGCGGTGTTCCTTCTTCCACCCCAAGGCGCTTGGAAAGCGATCCCGCGGCCACATTTCGAACAACGATCTCAAGCGGAATTATTTCAACGCCGTGAATGAGTTGTTCACGCCTGTTGAGACGCTTTATAAAGTGGTGCGGGATGTTGAGCTGGCCCAGCGATGTGAAGATGTATTCGCTGATGCGGTTGTTGAGAACGCCCTTGCCAAGGAGCGTCGCCCGTTTCTCCGCATTGAAGGCCGTGGCATCGTCTTTGAAGTACTGGATGAGCGTTCCAGGTTCGGGCCCTTCATACAGAATTTTGGCCTTGCCTTCATAAACTTGTCTGCGGCGGTTCATAGGGGGATGGTCTTCTCCTGAGGCGGGCCAGCATCACTCAGCAACGCTGCAGCGGCCTTTGACTTTTCGCGCTGGACCATAGCGATGTGCCAAGGAAACGACAACGCGTATATGGCGCTTTTCTCCATAAATTTGAAAAGCAACCTTGCGCCGCCGCCTAAGCATCGTAAAGTCTGCCGCGAAACTGACTGCTTTAGGTGAGAAAGGTCCTTTCATGTCGACGATGGACGAGCGCGAACGCGCCTTTGAAAACAAATTTGCCCATGATGATGCGCTGCGCTTTAAGACCGAGATGCGGCGCAATCGCCTGCTTGCTGGCTGGGCCGCGGAGCTCATGGGCATGTCGCAAAGCGATGCAGAGGCCTATGTGATGACGCTCGTGAAATCGGACCTTGAAGAGGCCGGCGATGATGATGTGTTTCGCAAGCTGCGCGCTGACTTTGACGCAAAAGGCGTTGATGTGACGGACCACAAGCTGCGGACCGTGATGGACGAGAAGCTGGCCGAAGCAAAGCAGCAAGTCATGGCAGACGGCGACTAAAGTCGCACGCCAGAAGAGCATATCGTGAGTGAAACACGCACTTTAAAACTGCCGGAGACCTTGAGTGAGGAAGGGCTGCTGGTCGGGTGGTCTCTGGAGCACCTCCAGGCGCCTATGCCGCTGGGGTTTAATTTTGGCAATCCCGAATGCTGCCCAGACACCGGCTTTTTGGACGCGATCATGTTTGAGAATCGCGGGAATATTCTGACCTTCTCTGGGCAGCGCAGCGCCAGCGATGCCAACTGTCTGGTGCCCGCGATGCTCCGGCACCCGGGCTCGGTGATTTCCTTGTCAGGCTCTGCGTGCACCTACCGCGCCACGGCCAAGGCCCGCAAAGCGCGCGGGGACACCGTCGTGCTCCTTGACCCCTATGGTCTGTGCAGCCAAACGGCGGCGACGTTCAATCCGTTTAGTCTGCTCGATAAAAACCGTGATGACTTGCAGGAGAAGGCCCGCGCACTGGCACGGCTGATTTGTCCTGTGCAGGCGACCGACCCCAATACCGCCGCTGTTTCGTCACGTGCGCAGCAGTTTTTGGCGGCCGTTCTGCTATTTCAAGTCCTGCAAGAACCGCCTGTGCAACATACGCTGGAGCGCACGCGTGCAATTCTGTTTGATCGCCCGCAAGATCTCAAGCGCTTGCTGGATTTGCTATCGGGTAGCCCTGCTGATGAGGTGCGCCAAGCGGCCTCGTTTTTGAGCCTGACCCCGCCGGAAATTTTGACGGCGATGCTCTCCTATCTGCAAGACCAGCTGGTCTTCTTGAATCACCAAGGCGTGGTCGAAGCTACCCGGTCCACAAGCTTTGACCTCGACGATTTGGTGCGCGGCGTTCCCACGGCTGTCTTCATCGTGCTGCCTGGTCTTCAAAGCGCAGCCTATGAGCGCCTTGGTCAGCTTTGGATTGGCACCCTGCTGGAAGCACTGGCCCGGCGCATGAAAGCCCCGCCGGAGGGCACCCTGGTGCTGCTGGACCAAGCGCAGGACTTAGGTGGGTTTGAGGCTCTTTTGCTGGCCAATAATCACCTTGGCGCTTTTGGCGTTCACCTGTGGACGATCTGGGCGGACGCAGAGGCGCTGCGTTCCACATACCCCCAGGCATGGCGGCGCTTTTTGAGTGAAGCGTGGGTGTTGCAGGTTTTTGGAACCAACACCATGATCATGGCGCAGGAAATGGCGGCACTGACAGGCTACCCCAGCCCCGGGGATATCATGGATTTAGATCATGATGAGATGATCTTAGTCCTTGCCGGCGATAATCCAGTGATTGCGCAGCGCGTGAATGGCTATACCGATCCGGTGTTTGCGCGCGATATCGATCAAGCCGCCAGCGCGGAAGACCCCGGCAATATAATGCTGCCTAAAAAACGCTCACAGCGGCGCTTTGTCCGCCAAGAGCCAGTGCCGCATTTGCCCTATATGAGCCAATCACAGCTCAGCCATCTGCTGGCCTTAGGAGAGACCGCAAAGCGCTCTGACGCTGATTAACGCGCGCGGGTTATGTGATGATGATCACAACCCCAATGACAATGAGCGCCACAAACACGGTTCCCCATTTTGAGGCTGCAATGAAGCCTTTGTAGGTTTGGCGGTGTTGTTTGGTGTCCATGTCCATAGCGACTTTCCTTGCGGTCCCGGGCTCTTAGCGCGGTGTTTATCTGACTTAAAAGGTTTCAATCAAGTGTTTACCGCGCAATTGCGCGTCGCGCTTGTTAAACGGACGAGGTTTCAGGCCGCATTGCGGCGCATAGCGCGCAAAGGTCACGCTATTCACATTAAAATCACTACAA
>JBCCDR010000217.1:0-4945 GCA_039030675.1 Pseudomonadota bacterium
CATAAATTAAAGTATTAGTTTAATTTTCATGCCTTAGCAATGAAGATTGTGCTTTATGAGTTTTGCAAGAACGATGGGGATTGTGACCCGCGCAGGCGCGGTTTTGCTGCCGGCCTGTGTGATTGGCCTTTGGGTGTTTTGGGATGCGCTTGCGCCCAAGGCGGCGATGCTGGCTGGCCTGCCGCTTGACCCGGCCAGTATTGGCGTGGGCGCGCGCTTGGCCGGGGCTGCGGTCATGCTGCTCGGCGCGCTGCTGCAGTCTTATGGCTTGTGGTGCCTGTCAAAAACCTTTGATGAAGCCGCCCAGCAGCGCGCGTTATCCGATGCAGCGATTGCTGGCTTTCAGCGCTTTTCTTGGATTGTGCTGGCCATGGTGCCCATCGGCGTGCTCATTCGCGCTGGGGTCATCGCCATTGTGAGCGCTGCCGATTCGATGCCCGGCGGTTTCCTGCCCCTTACCTTTGGCACGGCGGAGGTGCAAGGCGCCTTTATTGGGCTGCTGCTGGTGTTTGTCGCCCGCGTGTTCCGCCAAGGCCAAGCGGCGGAAATTGAAAACCAAGCGTTTCTTTAACCCATGGCCATCATTGTCACGCTCGATGTCATGCTGGCCCGGCGCAAAATGAAGCTGAAAACGCTCGCAGGCCATATTGGCGTTACCGAGCAAGCCCTCTCGTCCATCAAAACCGGCAAGGTCAAAGGCATGCGCTTTTCCACGCTAGAGAAGATTTGCGAAGTCTTGGAGTGCCAGCCTGGCGACATCTTGGAGTACAAAAGCGAATGAAACGGCTCATCCCCTTCATGCTTATCCTCACCTTAGGTGCATGCGGCTATAAGGCCTCTCCCGAGGCCCAGCGTCGCTGGCAAGACAGCTTCTGCCGCGAGACCTATGGCCAGAACTGCACCGACCAGAACGGCGCCCAAGGCGGCGCGCCCGACCACAATCAGCCCATGGGCGATCTTTAGCTTTCGGCGCGTTCTTCTTTGACGTTCAGCAGCAGCACGAGGCCTAACAACAGCAGCACCACAATGGAGGCAATGCCCATGCGGCGGCTGCCTGTCATGCTGGTGAGCAGCGCGACGACCAAGGGCGCCACAAAGGCTGTGGCGCGCCCGGTGAAGGCGTAGAGGCCAAAGAAGGTGTTCATCTCATCGCGCGGCGCAATGCGCGCCATGAGCGTGCGGCTGGCGCTTTGCACCGGCCCTAAAAAGATGCCGATGCCAACGCCAAAAGCCAGCATGGCGCGCGCGGAAGCAGAAGTGAAACCATCCCCCGCCTGATGCGCCTCAACGGGCAGGACGAAGAGGATGCGCCCGGTCTCAACCGACAATATCCCGAGCACGGAGACGGTGATGCCCAGCAGAGATAAGATAATGGTGCGTTTCGAGCCAAGCTGATCATCCAGGCGTCCGCCAAACACCGTTCCCACCGCGCCGGCAATAATGAGGATGATGCCGAAGATGCCGAGCTGCGTGATGTCCCAGCCCAAGGTGCCAGCGGCATAGAGCCCGCCGAACAGATAGACGGCCGTGACACCATCGTAATAAAGCATGCGCGCCAACATATAGAGCAGGATGTTTTTGAATTGACGCCAGCGCTGCAAGACGGACTTGAGAGCGCCGATAGCCGAAGGCGCATCTTTTACTGTCGCGCTTGCTGGCATGAAGAGGATCAGCGGCAGTGCAAAGACCCACAGCCACAAAATGCTGAGCGGGCCGACAATGCGGTCTGGCTCATGCGCGGCTTTGCTGAGGCCAAACAGCGGTTCCTCAGGAAACACAAAGGCAACCAGCACGAACACCAGCAGCGCCAGACCGCCCAAATAGCCCACCGCCCAGCCAACGCCGGAGAGCTTGCCCATGTCTTCCTCGCCCACCAAATCCGTCAGCATGGCGTTGGTGAGCAGCACGCCATATTCCGCGCCCAGAGTGGCGACGACAACGCCTGCTAAGATAAGCGCCGCCAAATGCGCTGCGCCTGGCTCTGCAATCCAGGTGACGCTGAGCCCCAGGGTCATGAGCACCATGGAAAACACCAACCAGCTGCGGCGGCTGCCGGAGGCATCGACCCAAGCGCCAAAGAGCGGGGCGGTGAGCGCAACGGCGAGGCCGGCTGCGGCGGAGCCATAGCCCCACCAGGCCTGGCCCTGCGCTGGCGTGGGCGCGATAAAATTTTGAAAATAGGGGCCGAAAATAAAGGTCAGCACCACCGTGAAAAACGGTTGGGCAGCCCAATCATAGAGCGCCCAGGCCCATAAGGTGCGGCCCGGGACTTTGCGTGTCTTAAGGTTTGATATCACAAGAGCGGCATGAGGCGCCCGCGCAGCAGCCGCACACAATAGCTCAGCCGGGCAACGCTTGGCGCGCCATCCGCGCGTAGGTCCTCAAAGGTGCGCGAGAGGGTGGCGAGGATCTCTTTGTGCGTGTCGAGCCAAGCGGCCACTTCCGCCTCCGGCGCGCTGCCAACCGGCGCCAAAGCGCTGCCAATCATAGCGTTTTGCACCTGGGCTAAGTCCACTTCCATCTCGGTAATCGCCCGCCGATCCCAGGGGTCATCAGGCACGATATGGGACAGGGACTGGCGCAGCCAATCCGTGCCCGTCGCCCGCGCCAAAAGGAAATAGGCTTTGGCCGTTTCGCCAATGGCATGACTGTGCTCATTGGCCGCGCCCACAATCAGCAAGCCGGAGGAATAGGCGTCCAGCGCCGCGATCGCGCTTGAAACCTTAGCGTCCGCGCCTTGCTCCACATACATGTCGCGGCGCTCTTTATAGCTGTCATGGGTCAGGCCAATCAGCGGCTCTTCGGGTTTCGCCAGCAGGGTTTTCAGGCCATCGCCATAAGCCTCCAGCGCGCTGGTGAGCGTCCATGGGGTGCCATCGGCCTGGTTGGGCTCTTCCAACAAGCGCAGCATCTGCCGGCGCAGCGCGAAGGCCACCTCGGCATGCATCAGCGTTTGGATATTGGCGGGTACATTATAATCTTCTGCGTCAATGCCGCGCCAAATGCCGCGCAGGCCAAACAGCTGGCGCACGGCGACAAAGGCCGCAACAGCACGCGCTAAGCCGCATCCCAGCGTCTCGTCTAGGTCAAACACCAGCGTGAGCCCAGCGCGGTTGATGACGGCGTTGGACAACTTGGTGGCAATAATCTCCCGGCGCAGGCGGTGAGAGCGAATGTCCTCGCCGAAGCTTTTCTGCACGGGCTGTGGGAAGGCGGCGAACAGCTCCTCTTCAAGCGCTGGGTCATCCACCACATCGCTTTCGGTCAACGCGTCAAATACCGCAATCTTGGCATGACACATGAGCGAGGCCAGCTGCGGGCGCGGCAGGCCTTGGTCCTTCTCAGCCATCTGCGCCAAGTCGTCTTCGCTGGCCAGCCCATCCAGCGCGCGCACGATGCGCCCTTCGCGCTCCAGCCGGCGGATCAGACTGGCGTGGCGGTCCAAACTTTTCGCGGCCTGCGCAGAGGCCATAGAGATGGCCTGGGTCTGCAGATAATTGTCCCGTAGCACCAAATCAGCCACATCATCCGTCATGCGCGCGAGCAGATTGTCGCGCTTTTTCTGCGTGAGGCGCCCCGCTTTGACGGCAGCGCCCAGCGCGATTTTCAAATTCACTTCGTTATCGGAACAATCCACGCCGCCGGAATTATCAATGAAGTCGGCATTCACGCGGCCACCAATGCGGTCAAACGACTGCCGGCCGGCCATGGTGATGCCCAGATTGGCGCCTTCGCCGATGACTTTCACGCGCAGGTCATCGCCATCCACGCGGATGGAATCATTGGCGCGGTCGCCCACATCGCCATTGCGCTCCTGGGCGCCCTTCACATAGGTGCCGATGCCGCCAAACCACAGCAAATCCGCCCGCGCAAGCAGCACAGCGCGCATCAACTCCTGCGGGGTGCAGCTGTCTTTATCGATGTCAAAACGGGCTTTGATTTGCGCCGTCAGCGTGAGCTTTTTGGCTGACCGGTCAAAAATCCTGCCGCCTTTGGAGAGCAGCTTTTCATCATAATCCGCCCAGCTGGAGCGCGGCATCTCAAACAGGCGCTTGCGCTCTGCGAAGGACGTGTCGGGGTCTGGGTCGGGATCAATGAAGATGTTGCGGTGGTCAAAGGCGCCGATGAGGCAAATGGTTTCTGACAATAGCATGCCATTGCCAAACACATCGCCGGACATGTCGCCCACGCCGACCACATCAAAGCGCTGCGTCTGGGTGTTGAGCCCCATCTCGCGGAAATGCCGCTGGACCGAGACCCAGCCGCCGCGGGCCGTGATGCCCATCTTTTTATGGTCATAGCCCTGCGAGCCGCCCGAGGCGAAGGCGTCATCCAGCCAAAAGCCCATGTCCTGGGCGATGGCGTTGGCCGTGTCTGAAAACGTCGCCGTGCCCTTGTCAGCCGCCACGACCAGATAGGGGTCGTCGTCATCATGGCGGATGACGGCCTCAGGGGGGACAATCTTGCCATCGACGATATTGTCCGTCAGCGCAATCAAATGGCGGATGAAGACTTGGTAGGCTGCGCGGCCCGCTTCGAAAACTTCATCGCGCGTGCCGCCCACAGGCAATTGGCGGGGGAAGAAACCGCCTTTGGCGCCGACGGGAACAATCACAGAGTTTTTGACGATTTGCGCTTTGAGGAGGCCCAGAATCTCCGTGCGATAATCCTCCGGCCGGTCTGTCCAGCGCAGGCCGCCGCGCGCCACAGGGCCGCCGCGTAGATGCACGCCTTCCACTTGCGGGCCATATACAAAAATTTCCGCATAGGGCGCGGGCTGGGGCATCTCCAGCACGTCGCGGGAGCGGATTTTAAACGCCAGCGTGTCAGGCGCGCTGCAGTCGCCGCCCTTACAATAGGCATTGGTGCGCTGGGTGGCGGTGATGGCCGACAAAAAGAGCCGCAAGATGCGGTCATCATCTTGGCTTTGGACACTTTCCAGCGC
>JBCCDR010000218.1:0-4938 GCA_039030675.1 Pseudomonadota bacterium
CACTCTTTGCATTGCCCGGCGCGTTCACGCCAACATGTTCCTCCACGCACCTGCCTGGCTATGAAGCCCATTATGATGAGTTCAAAGCACTCGGCGTTGATGAAGTCATCTGCCTGTCCGTGAATGACGCGTTCGTCATGTACAAATGGGGCCTGGACCAAGGCCGTGAGAAAGTCTTCCTGCTGCCAGACGGCTCTGGCGAATTCACCCGCAAAATGGGCATGCTGGTCGATAAAGACAACCTGGGCTTTGGCTACCGCAGCTGGCGCTATTCCATGGTCGTCACCGACAAGAAAATCGACAAAATGTTCATCGAGCCTGAGTTCAGCGACAACTGCCCAACAGACCCGTTTGAAGTGTCTGACGCTGGCACCATGCTTGCCTACCTCAAAGGCTAATCTGCTTTCTTGCTGTAAAGCAGCGCAGAATGACCGGAGCGATCCCCCATCGCTCCGGTTTTTTTGTGTTTTGAGGCGAATGCCTGCACTGTAGCGAAATGGCAGACACAGATAAGACTTTGGACTTCGGTCCCCTGGACGACATGATTGGTATCGCCCTGCAGCGCGCCTTTTTTGGCGCCTATGGCTATTTCAACGCTTATATGGGCCCAGACTTTAAGCCGGGTTTTTACTCCACATTGGCGCTGCTGTTGCGCAACCCTGGGATATCCCAAAAGCAGCTGGCGGCGGCTATCAGGCGGGA
Source organism: Pseudomonadota bacterium (assembly GCA_039030675.1). Taxonomy (GTDB): domain Bacteria; phylum Pseudomonadota; class Alphaproteobacteria; order Sphingomonadales; family CAKZYD01; genus CAKZYD01. The sequence continues at coordinate 703 of JBCCDR010000218.1, forward strand.
TAAATCCACGCTGGTCCCGTTTCTCAACAAGATGGAAGCAGACGGCTGGGTTGTGCGCAAGCGCAGCCAAAGCGATGGCCGGGCGCATGAGCTGTATTTGACAAGTAAGGGCGAGGAGGTGGTGCAGAGCGCTGAAGCCAAAGTCAAAACGCTGGAAGCTACACTCTCAACGAAAATGGGCGAGGATGATTTTGCAAAGCTTCTGCAGCTCCTGCGAGACTTTGACGAGGTTGTTGCAGGCCTCTAATCGGCTGGCCATGTGTAAGGCACCTGCGCTTCAATACGTTCTGCGAGGTCTAGGCAGCGCATTTCATCAAACGGTCCGCCAATAATCTGGACCACCTGCGGCAGTCCTTCTTCGACGCCAACTGTCACCACGACGGATGGCAGGCCAAGCGCATTGATGGCGCCGAGCATGGTCATGGAGTCCATCAGCTGTTGGCTGCTTTCCACGCTCTCAATGTCAAAGTTGGTGCGCTGTGGCGGCAGCGTGCTCACCGGGGCGACAAGCACGCCATAGCGCTCAAAGAACGCCATCCAATCGCGCAGCACGCGCCGGCGGTCAGCAAAGGCGCTATGATACGGATCGACCGACACAGGCTCTGTGATGGCACGGTAGCACTCAAACGTTTGGCGCATCTGGTCCCCGCAGATGTCTTTCACTGCGGGCTCCAGACCGTTGAAAATCTCGTAAAAGACGATGCGCTTCCAAATGCCCAGTGCGTCGGCAAGCGTATCAGGCGCGGCCTCAACTGTTGAAAAGCCTGCTGCTTCCAAGTGCGTCTTCGCTTTCTTGAGCCCAGATGCAACCTGCGGGTCCACCTGAGCGCCCATGGGCTGCGAGACAATGGCAACTGGGTGTTCAATCGGAGCGGCCGGCTCCAAGGTCGCCGGCACGTTCCAAGGGTCGCGGCGATCGCGAACAGCCATTACCGTCAGGGCGAGGCGCAAATCTGCAATGCTCCGCGCCATCGGGCCATCCGTGTTGAGCAGTTGATAGCCGATGGCTGGCTCTGGCTCGCTTGGAACAAAGTCAGGCACGCGGCCTTTGCTGGGCCTTAAAGAGGCGATGCCGCACGCTTGGGCTGGGTGGCGCAGGGAGCCGCCTAAGTCCGTTCCATGGGCAAGCGGCGTCATGCCAACAGCCACGGACGCTGCTGCACCGCCACTGGATCCGCCCGGTGTGCGCGATAGGTCCCACGGGTTTTTTGTGGCGCCGTAAACGTCGTTGTTGGTGTCCCAGCGGACGCAAAACTCTGGCGTGTTGGTCCGCCCGAGTACGATGGCGCCGGCATTTATTAAATTCTGGGCCACCGGCGATGTTTCCTGCGCGATGGCGTCTTTAAAGGCTGCGCAGCCATTCACCGTTGCAGAGCCGGCCAGATCTACATTGCCCTTGATGGAAACAGGCACGCCGTGTAGCGGCCCCAATGGCTCTTGCGCGTCCGCCTTATCGGCAGCTGCCAGCGCTTGGTTTTCCATAATTTCGGTCATAGCGTTCAGCGCAGGGTTGATCTCATGCGTTCGCGCCAGGCACGCTTCCACGACCTCGCGGCTGGAGAAGTCTTTGCGTGCGATGCCGGTTGCCATGTCGCTGGCGCTCAGGCGCCAAAGGGTCTCGCTCATGAGGGTCTCCGAAGTTTATATGCTGTAGGATGGCCGTGCATTCAGGGTGTCCGTTGCAAAGCCGGTTTTTGCCTTAAAGTCATCAATAACGGCCTGCAGTTCTTCCATCGGCACAATATCATGAATGTTCTGCGTTCCCGGCGGACAGCGATTATGCACAATTTCTAGCACTTCATCAGGACCATTCTGCCGGCTGGAGACCACCGTCGCATTCGCTGTCGGCAAGCGGTCGGCCTCATACGCTTTCAAGCCCTCCATGGGGCTCTCCGCTTTCGCAAGCGCATAGGCCAGGGCGCGCCCGTCTAAGATGGCTTGCACGGCCCCGCTGGAGCTGACGGGAATGAGGGGGTGGGCTGCGTCTCCCAGTAGGGTCACCCGGCCAAACGTCCAGCGCTCCAATGGGTCGCGGTCATAGACGGGGAACTCAAAGATGCGCTCTGATGCGTCCAGGATCGCTGGTACATCAATCCAATCAAAGCGCCAGTCAGCATAGCGCGGCGTGAGCGCTTGGTCCGGCGCATGTTTGTCCCATTGCTCGTCCGGCGCATCGTCTTGCGCCATGGGCAGCACGCCAATCCAGTTTATCAGCGCTCGTCCATCGCCTTGGCTGTGCAGCTGCGCGCTGATGGGATAGGACACCAAGCGCAGCCGCTTGTCGCCCATGATGATCATGGTCTTGCCGTCCAGATACTCAGCCGCCTCAACGGCCGCGCGGTAGAGCACCATGCCGCAAAACAGGGGCGGGCCTTCCTCAGGATAGAGAAGGCGCCGCACGGCGGAATGTAGGCCATCTGCGCCAACTAAAATATCGCCGCGTGCTTCAAAGGTCTCGCCGTCTTTGCGTTTGAAGGTTGCGGTCACGCCGTCCTCATCTTGCTCAAACATGGTCAGCGCTGCATTGGTCACAACTCTGTAAGCGCCGGCGCGCTCCTTAAAGACCCTGAGCAACATCATGTGCAGGTCGCCGCGATGCAGGGACCATTGCGGCCAGTGGTATCCAGCGTTCCGGCCGCAGGGCTGGCTGATGACCAGCTTGCCGGCACTCGTATAGTAGTTCATCGCCGATGTGCGGATGGCGAAGGCGTCAATCTCTTCTTCAAGCCCAAGCTCAATGAGTTCGCGCGCAGCATGGGGCAGAATGTTGATGCCCACGCCCATGGGCTTGATGGTCTCGACCGCCTCAAACACGGTCACATCAAAGCCGGCCTTATGAGCGCTCAAAGCTGCTACCAGCCCGCCAATACCGCCGCCTGCTATAAGCATATGCATGTTTGCGCCTTTCATGGCTTGGGGACGACCCTGTCATACGCCTATTTAGTTTTATATCCAACTAAATTTTGATGGCTGGACTCTTAGGGTGCCTGGCACTAGCTCGAGGTTAAGACCAGCACCGAAAGGATGAGAGATGATTTTGCTAACAGGCGCGACGGGTTTAACGGGCAAGCATGTCGCCAAAGCGGTATCGCAGACAGGCATGCCCGTGCGGGCCTTGGTGAGAGATGCCGCCAAAGCGCAAATGCTGGCCGATATGGGCATCACCCTCGTCGAAGGCGACTTGGCAGACCGCGCGTCCATCGATGCGGCCATGAACGGCGTTGAAAAAGCCTTTTTGCTGATGGCCAATGGGCCAGAGCAGCTCGGCCATGAAATGCGCTTCATTGATGCCGCCAAAGACGCTGGCCTGAAACATCTCATTAAGCTGTCCGCCATCGGCGTTGAGGCAGGGCACTTTAACAAACTTAAAGACACCCATGGCCGCGCGGAAGACCATCTCAAAGCGTCCGGCGTGCCGTACACCATCCTGCGCGGCAATTTCTTCATGCAGTACATGCTCTATTTCATGCCCGCCATTGAAGCGACAGGCGCGTTTTATGTGCCCGCTGATGACAAGCCCATGGGCATGGTGGACGTGCGCGATATTGCCGATTGTACCGCCGCGGTGCTGACCCAGTCCGGCCATGACAGCAAAACCTACCTGCTCACCGGCCCGCATAAGCACACCTTTGCGGATGCCGCTGAGCTGTTTTCAAAGGCCCTTGGCCGCGATGTGGCTTGCACGCTCATTCCAGCAGCGGCCTTTAAAGAGCAGATGATGAAAACTGGTCAGGACGATTGGACGGCCACCGCTGTGACCGAGGAGTTTGAGCTGCTGGCTGGCGGCGGCGGGGATGCCGTGACGGATGACATCAAAACCATCACCGGCAATGCGCCGCGCAGCTTTGCGAGCCTGCTAGAAGAGACATTTGCGTGAGCGCGCCTGTGATAACGCATGACCAAAAAACGGCGTATGAGGCGGATGGATGCGTCAAAATCGAGGGCGCGTTTGCTTCTGACTGGGTGGACCTGCTCACCAAGGCGTTCGATGAGCATCTGGCCACCATCCGTGCGGGCGAGAAGCCCACACAAATCAACCGCGGCGCCATCGCGCCAGCGGATGGGGATTTTGATACGGCTGCTGGAAAATCGCACCTGCGCAATGCCGCCATCAATGATGATGCGCTTTGGCGCTGGGTCTCGCAATCGCCAGCGCCCGCCATTGTTGGAGCGCTGACCGGCGCCAGCGCCGTGCAATACTGGTATGATATCTGGTTCTGCAAAGACCACAGCGAC
>JBCCDR010000219.1:0-4926 GCA_039030675.1 Pseudomonadota bacterium
AAAGAAGAGCTCGATATTGAGCCCTGCTTAGAGTGCTACCAGCCCTTCAGCTTTGCCTCGCATTCCTACCCAGATTTCCACCTATTGATGCCGCTATTTTTGTGCCATCGCTGGGAAGGCGTGGCGAAACCACGTGAAGGCCAAGTGCTTAAATGGGTGCCCATTAAGGACCTGCGTTCCTACAAGCTTCCGCCTGCCGATTTGCCACTCGTGGCGATGCTGGAAGACTATGCTTAAGCGTGTTTTGCTCGCCTTGTGCTGCCTCCTGACAGCATGCAGCGAGCAGCAAGATGCCCCGCTGCCAGGCCCAACACCGCGCGAGCTTCTGTTTGACATTTCGCTGCCCGACCATCTGCGTTTAAGCCCGGATGGCGCTTGGGTTTCCTTCTCCCAAGCGTTTAACGGTGCGCGTAATATTTGGCTCAAGCCAGCCACTTCTGATGCGCCTGCGCGGCCTATAACGCAGTTCGAGCACCCCGGCGTTGGTCCGCATGTGTGGGATCCCACGGGGAAGTATTTGCTCTTTTTGCGTCAAACCCCCGGCGCTGATGACGTGCGCCCATATGTCTATGACCTTCAGAGCCAGACAACGCGTGCTCTGCTTGGAAATGTCGGGCAGCAAGCCAGTTTTCTCGCCTTCTCCAGCACGTCGCTGCCAGAGGTTTACGTTCAAACGAATGTGCGCGGCGCTGGTCTGCTTGATATCTACAAGGTCAATCTTGAAACCAACGCACCCCTGCTGGTTTATCAAGATGATCTGGGCGCCAATGGATTTTTCGCCGGGCCCGATTTATCCCCATTGATAGCGCAGGTGCCGCTTTCCGATGGCGGGTTTGAATGGCGGCTGCGTACGCAGGATGGGGCGTGGCGGCTATGGGGCGAAGTGCCTGCAGGTGATGCTCTCACGACGCGTATGGAGAACGTATCAAGCGATGGTCAGTCCATTTTTCTGACCACCTCCATTGGACGCGCAACGGCGGCGTTTGCTGCAGTCCCTGTGGAAGAACGCTTCGAGCCTGCTCATACAAAGGTTCTCGCCGCGCAGGACCGCTATGATTTTGCTGACGCCAGCTACACGCCTGGCGCCCAGAAACCGTTTTTAGCGACATTCTCTACGCCCAGGCCAAGCTTTGTGCCGCTTGACCAACGTCTCATCTCGTTGGTGTTCGGCATGCGCGCCAGCGACAGCGGGGCGCTCATGGTGTCTGATGTCAACGCCTCTGGCACCCGCTGGCTGATCGGCCATGCTGCTGCCTCCCAGCCCGTCAAATGGGGCGTGTTTGACCAAGAAACATCGCGCAAAACACTCCTCTTTCCTGAACAAGATGCGCTGCTTTCGCAGCAATCTGCGGTCTTGCCGCAGGTCGTGAAAATTCCGCTGCCTGGCACAGACGTCGAAGATAATGCGATCGACGGCTTCCTCACGCTGCCGCTTGGGTTATCGCGCGACGCGAACGGCAGGCTTGAGAGCGCCGTGCCCACCGTCATCCTGTTGCGCGGCGCTTTGGCCAGCCATGATAGCTGGCGCTATGACCCGCTCCATCAATGGCTTGCCTCCCGCGGGGTTGCCGTTCTTTCGCTTAATCACCGCGGCTCGACTGGGCAGGGGAAAGGCCATCTCTTTCCGGATGCAGGGCGCTTAGAAGCAGCCATCAAGGCTGATGTGCGCACGGCCATGGGGTGGCTCACTGCTCAAAACATCGCGGCTGATAAGCGGGCCATCGTCGCAAGCGGCATAAGCACGGCTACTGCGCTCAGCTTTTCAGCTGGGGAGAGTGATGGGCAGACGTCCTGTGTCGCCCTCGCGCAGCCGGTTTTGTCCTTGCAGCGCGCTTTGCAGTCTTTTCCTGCGCATCAATCCGGGCTGGCTCAGTTGCTTGGCGATACCTTTGCTGCGTCAGAGGCGGGCGCGGCTTATCCAAAGGTGCCGACATTTGTGGCTATAAGGGGCGGCACGCGGCGGGAGCGTGCTGGCGATGTGTTTGAGTGGGCGGCGCAGGCCAAGGTGAGTGGCACGCCGTTAACGCTTGTCGCTTTAAGCCGCGCAGAAGAGGATTTAAGCCAAGGCTCTGACGGCCGCGCCGTGATGGCCGTCATGGAACAGTTTTTATCATCTTGCTTAGGGTTTGAGGCTGAGCCTTTGACATATGCTGACTTTAAAGACGCGCAGCTTGACGTGATTGAAGCGCCGGACGCGTTGATGTCAGCTGTTGCCGCAGCGCAAACAGAGCCGGCCTTATCGCGCTAAGCTGACGCGCAAGATAAGATTGCATTTTTCTCATGATAGAGCGGCCCACACCCGCTGATTTTGTGGGTGTTTAAAGGCGCTTGTTGTGCTTATGGTCCGCCCAATCGCGACGATCCACTAAGAAAGTTTCACGTCATGACGTATCAATACGGTCATTTTATCTCTGGCTCTGCCGTTTCTGGCGCCTCCGGCAAGTTTGGGGATGTTTACAATCCTTCGACGGGTGAGGTTGAGAAGAATGTCGCGCTTGCGACCAGCGGGGAAGTGGATACCGCGGTTGCTGCGGCTAAGGCGGCCTTTCCTGGCTGGGCAGCGACTAATCCCCAGCGCCGCGCTCGCGTCATGTTTAAGTTCAAGGCGCTGATTGAAGAAAATATGGAAGAGCTGGCCACGCTGCTGTCGAAAGAACACGGCAAAGTCATCGCCGATTCCAAAGGCGATATCCAGCGCGGGCTGGAAGTCATTGAGGTGGCCTGCGGTATCCCGCACATGCTCAAAGGCGAATACACTGACGGCGCAGGGCCGGGCATTGACGTCTATTCCATGCGCCAGCCGCTGGGCGTGTGCGCAGGCATTACGCCGTTCAACTTCCCCGGCATGATCCCCATGTGGATGTTTGGCATGGCCATCGCGGCGGGCAATACGTTTGTGCTCAAGCCGTCTGAGAAAGACCCGGGCGTGCCGCTGATGCTGGCGGACCTGTTCATGCAGGCCGGCGCGCCGGAAGGTGTCCTCAATGTGATCAATGGCGATAAAGTCGCTGTCGACGCCATTTTGGACCATCCCGACATCCATGCCGTCAGCTTTGTGGGCTCCTCCGACATCGGCCACTATGTCTATTCGCGCGGCACGGCCAATGGCAAACGCGTCCAGGCCATGGGCGGGGCGAAGAACCATGGCATTGTGCTGCCCGATGCGGATTTAGACCAAGTGGTGCAAGACCTGCTTGGCTCAGCTTACGGCTCGGCGGGCGAGCGCTGCATGGCGCTGCCAGTGGCCGTCCCAGTGGGCGAAGACACCGCTGAACGGCTCATTGAAAAGCTGCTGCCAGAAATCGACAAACTGAAAGTGGGTGTGTCGACTGACCCTGATGCCCATTATGGCCCGCTGGTCAGCGCTGCACACCGGGAAAAAGTGAAGGGCTATATCCAGCAGGGCATTGATGAAGGCGCGGATCTCGTCGTGGATGGCCGGGACTTCTCGCTGCAAGGCTATGAGGATGGCTTCTTCATGGGCCCATGTTTATTCGACAATGTCACGCCCGAGATGGTCACCTACAAGGAAGAGATCTTTGGACCCGTGCTGCAGATTGTGCGCGCGAAGACCTTTGAAGAGGCTGCGGAGCTTCCCACCAAGCACCAATACGGCAACGGCGTTGCCATCTTCACCCGCAACGGCAACTTCGCGCGTGAATTTGCGCAGAAGGTGCAAGTGGGCATGGTCGGCATCAACGTGCCCATCCCTGTCCCGGTGAGCTATCACAGCTTTGGCGGCTGGAAGCGCTCTGCCTTTGGCGATGTCAACCAGTATGGCATGGAGGGCCTGCGCTTCTACACCAAGGTCAAAACCGTCACCCAGCGCTGGCCGACAGGTCAGACCGAAGACTCAGCCTTTATCATCCCAACCATGCAGTAACGCTGCGTTAAGATCCTCGTAGGGTTTCGTTGTTAGCTTTTCCGCCGCTGTTGTGGAGGAACGAAACCCTATGCGGAGAAAATTAGCCGCGCTTTGGAAAGATCAGCGCGGGGCCTCCAGCATCGAATATGTCTTTACGCTTGTCCTTATTTTCCTTGTCGTCGTTGGAGCGTGGGGAGAGTTAGGCGGCGCGCTGAGAACGATGTATGGCGATCACAGCAAAGCGATGCAGGACGCCCGCACAGACTCCAAATCGACTTAAAATGACAAAAGAAAAGGCCGCCAACGAGATCGTTGACGGCCTTTTGTTTCTAACTTGGAGCCGGCGTTATGCGACGGCTTTGTCCACATTCGGCATATCTTCAGGATCGCGCAGGACATAGCCGCGGCCCCAGACTGTTTCGATGTATTCCTCACCTTCTGTCGCAGCTTTGAGCTTCTTGCGCAGCTTACAGATGAAGACGTCAATGATTTTAAGTTCCGGCTCGTCCATACCGCCATAAAGGTGGTTGAGGAACATCTCTTTGGTGAGCGTGGTGCCTTTGCGCAGGGAGAGCAGCTCGAGCATGGCATATTCTTTGCCGGTCAGGTGAACGCGCTGGCTGTCAACTTCAACGGTCTTGGCGTCAAGATTAACCGCCAATTTGCCGGTGCGAATGATGGACTGTGCATGGCCTTTTGAGCGGCGGACAATCGCGTGAATGCGTGCAACCAACTCTTCTTTATGGAAAGGCTTGGTCATGTAATCGTCAGCGCCAAAGCCAAGGCCGCGGACTTTATTGTCGAGCTCGGTATCGCCGGAGAGGATGAGGATTGGCGTGCCGATTTTTGCCAGACGCAGTTTCTTCAGGACGTCATAGCCGTGCATGTCAGGCAGATTGAGGTCCAGTAGGATGATGTCGTAGTCGTAGAGTTTACCCAGATCGAGGCCTTCTTCGCCCAGGTCGGTCGCATAAACATTAAAGCCTTCCGATCCCAGCATCAGCTCGATGCTTTTTGATGTCGACATATCATCTTCGATCAACAGAACCCGCATTATGTGC
>JBCCDR010000220.1:0-4915 GCA_039030675.1 Pseudomonadota bacterium
AATACTTTAATTTATGAATGTCAAATACTGTATGAGGAGTGTGATGATGCGCGCTTTTGTTCTTGCCTTAGGGCTTATTGTGACGGTGCCTGCAAACGCAGCGGGGCCCATGACGGTGAAAGACGCCATTGCTTTGAAAAACGCAGCGCAGACCGGCGATTTTTCCAGCCGCGCGCAATGGACGGCGCTGAGCTATTATCTGCAGGGCGTGATTGAAGGGGCTGTCTCAACAGCGCGCGTGAGTGGTCCAGCGGGCGGCTTCTGCCCGGCTGAGAACGCCCGCTATGATCTAGGCGAGATTTTTATGGCGTTTGAAAAGCTGCCATCCAAGCAAGCCGAACAAATGGCCGCCATGGCCGTGGCAGAGCACCTGCGGGCGCTTTATCCATGTAAAAGTTAGACTATCTCAATCCCCTCCCCCGTTCTGGGGGAGGGCTAGGGAGGGGGTTCCGGCTCAGATAGCAGTCGACGCTCTGAACGTTATGCGCCGACCCCCACCTAAATCCTCCCCCAGGGCGGGGGAGGACTTGATGACAAAGAGGTCCGCAAATTCAAACGCGGTGATAGGTCGAGAACAAGCGCGCCAGCGGAATGCCGAATTTGGTCATGGTCGTCTTGGAAATCAGCGTATGGTCATCTGTCTGGACGAACACGTCTTCGAAATCAAACGGCCGGCGCTTGCCGCCAATCTCAATTTCCATGACATAGCGCCAGCGCATCTCGTCTTTGTTGATGCTGGTGATGTGCGCGCTGCCAACCAGGTCATCGGCCACGCCGGTGAGCGTTTCGCCGGTTTGGCGAATGGTCCAGATGCGGCGCTCCTGGGCGCCATCATTGAAGAGCAGGTGCTCATCCAAGATGAGCTTATCATCACTGGTTTTGCAGTCGATGCTGCCTTTGTAGTGACGGCGCACCTTGCCGGTCAGGTCTTGCACAAAACCTGAGAATTCCACGTCGCCTTCAAAAAAAGCAAAGGGCGACAGTGCTTGTGCCTGGGGCTGTTGTACTTCCACATTCATGGCGTTCGGGCCTTTTTCATCCTCGCCCGACCCGCTGCGGATCCCTGGGCGACTGTGTGTCTCACTGCGCCCGCGTTTCCTTTGGGCTTTATAATTTCCGCTGCGCTGCCTCCAGGGCCTTCCGGGTCATGGGGAAATCCCGCATGATCCAAATCGCACCGATTTTTGCGATGCACGGCACAGCGCCATATAAAATCCCAAGTGCCAGCAGGCCTTCGGGAGTCGTCTCTTGACTGCCCTGCGCGCGGAAGCCCAGCAAAGCGAGCACCGGATAGGCTAAAACGCCAATCGCATAGGCCAATTTTGTCAGCATGCCGAGCAGCGCAAACAGCAGTCCAGTTTGTTGGCGCCCTGTCTCAGCCCGCCGTCTATCCACCAAATCAGCTTGGATGGCAGCGGGGAGCGCAAGGTCAGCCCCTAAACTTATGCCCGTTAATACGCAGATAGCGATGAAGTAGATCTCATCGCCTGCATTTAGAAATGGAACGATTATAAAAAAGAGCGTCGCCCAGGCCATGGAAACGCGCCAGGCTTGGGCCTTATCCAGGCGTTTTGACAGGGCCAGCCAGCCTGGAATGGCGGCAACGCCGCACAGGAAATACACAATCAAGAGCGGCCCGGCCAAGTCGCCGCGGCCTAGCTTATATTCCACAAAATCCAGGAAGAGCGTGGCTGGCAGGGCGGCGGAAATGCCATTGAGCAGGAAGGCGCTGGCCAGTTTGCGCAGAGCGCGGTCTTGCCAGAGCGCTTTAACGTCGCCCCAGGATGCCTTTGCCTTTACTCGCTCTCCCGCGGGCAAGCGCCAGACGCTGAAACAAAAGCCAAGCGGCAGCGCGATGAGGAGAAAATAACCCAGCGCCTTGAACGCTTTGGCTAAAGCGTCCGGCCCTTGGCTATCGGCGCTGCCAAGCAACACCACCACAAGGAGGAAGCCGACCAGCCCAGCACCTTCGCGGATGCTGGCATAGCGGGTGCGCTCGTCATAATCGGGGCTGAGCTCAGCGCCCCAGGCATCATGGTTGAGTTTGGTGAGCGTCCAGCCGGTATAGAGCGCCACGGAGGCAAGCGCGAGGCCTGTTACCGAGAGGAGCTGCGCTTCCACAAACAACGCGAAGACGCCGAGCATGGAGAGCGGCAGGCCCGCTATCATCCAAAAGGCGCGTGTTCTGGTGCGGTCTGATATGAGCCCGCCCAGCGGGTCTGACACCACATCCCACACCCGCGTGACGGAGAGCGCAAGCCCGACGCCGATGGCGCTCAGGCCCACGGTTTCCGTCAAATAGTTGGGCAGAAACGCGTAGACCGGCCCCACCAACATGGCGAGCGGAATGGCTGGTAAGCCGTAGATGAACAATGCCCCCTTGGTCGCGCGCGCGGCGCGGTCGGGAGGTCTCATGGAGCAGTTGAGTCGCCGTCTTTGCGCAGCGTCAACTGCAGCACGTTGATGCCATCGGCGCGGAAGCCGCCTTCGCAATAGGCTAGATAATAGCGCCAGATGCGCCGGAAGGTCTCATCAAAGCCTGGCGGGATGCGCCCTTCATCCCAAGCGGTTTCAAAGTTGACACGCCAGGCGCGCAGGGTTTTGGCGTAGTCCAGGCCCATCCAAAAGCGCTCTTCTTCCTGCAGGTTTGCAGCGGCCGTCAGGTCTGTCAACCGCGAGGGGCTGGGCAGCATGCCACCTGGGAAGATGTAAGTCTGAATGAAATCCGAGCCCGTGCGATAGCCCTCAAAGGCCGCATCATCGATGGTGATGGTTTGGATGGCTGCCTTGCCGCCGTCTTTGAGGCAGCGATTGACCATGGAAAAATAGGTCGGCCAATATTCCTCGCCGACGGCTTCAAACATCTCAATGGAGACGATGTGGTCATAGGTTTTCTTCACGTCGCGATAATCGCACAGCTCTAAGCGGACCTTGTCAGAGAGCCCGGCCTTTTCCATGCGGGCGCGGGCATAGGCCAGCTGCTCCTCGCTCAGCGTGATGCCTGTGACATGCGCGCCAAACTCGCCGGCGGCCACATGGGCAAAGCCGCCCCAGCCGCAGCCGATTTCTAGGACATGGTCGCCTGGTTTGAGGTCGAGCTCGCGCGCCAAGCGGCGGTATTTCTCCAGCTGCGCGTCTTCTAAGGAGCGCTCTTGGTCACCAAACAGGGCAGCGGAATAGGTCATGGTGGGGTCCAGCCACTGGTCATAAAAGCTGTTGCCCAGGTCATAGTGGAAGGAAATGTTGTCCTTGGCTTTGGCCTTCGTGTTGGCGCGGCGCGCATGGCGCATTTGGCTCAGCCAGCGCACCCAGCCGCGGCCCCGGAACAGCTCAGCGACTTCATTGCGGTTATGGGCTGCCACTTCGATGACTTTATCCAGCGCTGGGCTGTCCCAATCGCCCTCAATATAAGAGCGCGCAAAGCCCAATGCGCCGCTGGTGAGCAAGCGCCGGACGAAGCGGAAATTGTGGATATGGATTTCCCCATGCGGCCCTTCCCCGCGCCCGCCAAGCGTCGAGACGGCGCCATTGGGCCAGTGCAGATCCAGCTGGCCGATATGCCAATGGGGGTCAAACAGCTCCACAATCCGCTGGGGGTGCAGCTTGGTGAGCGCTGCCTGCGCCCGCTCCGCGGCCCGGTGCAGAACGCCGCCGGCTGACTTCTTAACCTGGGCTGCACGCTCATGCGCGCTGAGCGCCAAAGCTGAGCTTTCTTCAGCCAGCCGCTCGCTGGTGGTTCTGGAATGTTGGTGCTGCATCACGCCGCCTTTTCTTGTTGAGTGGCCAGCGTTGGACCGCCGGTCGTTGCGTCTGTATAGGTGTCTTCGGGCGGGGCGGGCTTTTTGTAAAAGCGGATGCCTTTGCGCCAAAGATGGAGGGCTTCATAGTGGATGGCCGCCATGACTTTCAGCGTCATCAGCGGATGGCGCGCCACCAGCTTGGCCATGGCGCGCTTGGTAAAGGGCAGGGCTGTGCCTGTCTGTGTGGCCACCAGGGTTTTCCCGTCAGGCCCAAACTCGTCAATGACGATAGAGAGCTGTTTGCCAGGCGCCTTTAAAGAAAAGTCATAGCGCTGTTCCATGTCCATAAAGGGGGAAACATGAAAGCCCTTGTCGATGGAATGCCGCGCAATCGGCGTTCCATCGCTGGCCAGAATATAGCTGTGGCGCTCCCCGAAGGTATTGCTCACTTGATAGAGGATCGCAGCCAGCCCGCCATCCGCATTGCGCGCATAATAGATGGCCAGCGGATTGAACACATAGCCCCACATGCGCGGGAAGCAGAGCAGCTGCAGGCGTGTGCCGTCCCACGCGGTCTCTGCCTCTTTGAGCAGAGCGCGGGCCCAATCCCCTGCCGGCGTGCCATCGCCGGGGCCATGGTCTTTATCGTGAAAGCTTAACAGAGCGCTGCGGTTCACGCCAAACATCCAACCGCCAGCTTGGTCTGCGCTGCCGAGGTCATCTAAATCCAGCAGCATGGAAAACACGCGGTAGCGGAATTCATGCACTTTGGGCGCAAAACGCTTGTGCATCACCAGGCAGCGATAGAGGCTGTGGGTCTGAGTCATCGTTATTCGGCTGCCACCGCGCTTGCGTCCACCGCGCTTTCCCACGGCAACACCGCGCCAAGGCCGCGCGCTGCATTCAGGCCGGCTGACAGCGCATCTTCATGGAAGCCATAGGTGAAATAGCTGCCCGCATACCAGATGCGGTCCGCGCCTTGCAGCTCAGCCAGGCGTGGCTGTGCGGCATAGGTGCGCGCATCAAAAATCGGGTGCCGGAAGGAGCGCACGTGCTGCACATGCGCCTCATCAATCGGCTCGAACGGGTTCAAAGTGACCATCACATCTTGGTTGGCTGGCAGGTTTTGCAGCCGGGCAGCGCGACGATCCTAGCCTTTGGCTCTATGGGGTTTA
>JBCCDR010000221.1:0-4912 GCA_039030675.1 Pseudomonadota bacterium
CCACAAGCGGGTCAGCAAACCAGCCGTTGATCACCATCCCTTCCATCATGAATTGCGTGACCTGCATGACCAGGCGAAAGACCTGGCCAGTCTCCGCCCATTCGGGGAAAAGCTCCAACGTCAGCGCATCCCATTCAGCCTGAAACCTCAGCCTTTGGGGTTCAAGAATGCGGGCCAGCGATTCGTCGCTGCGCGCTGCCATGAGCAGTTCTTGACCAGCGACGAAGTAATCGGACTTGAGTTGTTCTAAGTATATTTCCAGCCCGCGTTCCGTCCGGTTTTCCACCGGAGGCATGTTCTGAATGGCGTCGCGGTACACCTGTAAGCGCTGGCTGTGCACATAAATCAGTGTCTTCTCAAACAGCTGACCTTTGTTGGCGAAATGGTGCATGATGGCGCCGCGTGACAGCCCTGCCACTTCGGCAATGTCTTTGGTCCGCACATGGGTAAAGCCTTTAGAGACAATGCATTGCACCGTTGCTTCTAAAAGCTGAAGCTGCGTGATCTCGCTTTTGCGCCGTTGCCAGCCGCCCGTTTGCTCATGCTCCCGCTTGAGCGCTGGGAACTCATGTCGCCCCACTTTGGGTGACGATACGCCTTCCATCTTTGTTCCCCCCGTCAACTTACGCGTGGTACAAACCTGCCAAAGGACATCACGCAACAACATTATCATAAATGCTAAGGTGCCGCCGGAATCGCCCTAAAAAGCCTGTCGCTTTTAAGGGGAAGAACTCAGGTCGCTGAGAGTGGAGACTGCGCGCCATAGAGTCTCACCATGAACCATGATGCACTAGGCATATGACACAGACCCCTCATCCCATCCTCGCGGCAAACACAGTTTATGATGCTTTGACGTCGCAAGTGTCTGCACGCGGTGAGCGCACAGCCACCGTTTTCCATGACAGAAAGACCAGCTACGCTGATCTGGGGCACAACACCCACAAAGTCGCCGCTGCCTTGGCAGATGACGGAGTGGGCTATCAAAAGCGGTTTGCCTATCTGGGGCTGAACAGTGATTATTATTTGGAGCTGTTTTTTGGCGCGGCGATGTCAGGGCGCATTCTGATCCCCATTAACTGGCGGCTCGCAGCGCCGGAGGTGTCCTACATCCTGCAAGACTGTGAAGCTGAAATCCTCTTTGTTGATGCCGACTTTCTGCCCCTGATCGAAAGCGTAAAAGACAGCTGTCCGGCCTTGCGGAAGGTCTATGTCATCGAGGGTGCGCACGATGGCTATGAAAATTATGTAAGCTGGCGCGACGCTGCGGATGCAAGCGCGGCGCCCAATGAGGCCAAGCCTGATGATGTCTTAGCGCAGCTTTACACCTCTGGGACCACCGGCTTTCCCAAAGGCGCCTTGCTAACTCACAAATCGATGCTTGCCGCCATTGCCAAAGGCAAACTCGTGAATCAGGAATGGTCTGAGTGGGATGAAACAGACATCTCCCTCATGGCGATGCCGTGCTTTCATGTGGGCGGGACTGTCTGGGGCTTTCAAACGCTGTGTAATGGCGGGGAATGCGTCATCCTGGACAAGCCAGACATTGCACAAATCATCCACACGATCGCCTCGCACCGCATCACCAAGATGTTCGCGGTACCTGCCGTTTTGCTCACCATCCTCAACCATCCAGAGACGCCAAGCGTTGACTTATCGTCCATGCAGGAAGTGTTCTATGGGGCCTCGCCCATTCCGCCTGCCACGCTTAAGCGGGCTATGGAAACCTTTGGCTGCAGCTTCATTCAGTATTACGGCATGACGGAAGTCTCCGGTTCCATCACCTACCTTCCGCCGCAAGATCATGATGTGAATGGCACGCCGCGCATGGCCAGCTGCGGGAAACCGTTCCCGCTTGTTGAGATTCGCATCGCTGATGATGATGGCAATGACGTCCCCACCGGCGACATCGGCGAAATCCTCATCAAGTCAGACTCCATTATGAAAGGCTATTGGAACCGTGAAGACGATACCAAGTCTGCTTTTCATGGGGACTGGTACCGCTCTGGCGATGCCGGCTATCTCGATGAGGATGGCTATGTTTATTTGTTCGACCGGGTCAAAGATATGATCGTGTCGGGCGCGGAGAACATCTACCCGGCCGAAGTCGAAGCAGCACTGATGGACCACCCCGCTGTCGGCGATACGGCCGTGATTGGTGTACCCGATGAGCGTTGGGGTGAGGCTGTCAAAGCCCTCATTGTGAAAAAAGAAGACGCCTCGGCAGAAGATATCATCGCCTTCGCGCGCACCAAGATTGCGGGCTACAAGGTGCCCAAATCCATTGATTTTGTGGAGTCGCTGCCGCGCAACCCCTCCGGTAAAATCCTCAAGAAAGAGCTGCGCCAAGCCTATTGGCCGGAAGGCAGCCGCAAAGTCGGTTAAGCGGCCGCGGCTTCTTTTGCTTTGGTGACGCCTTGCAACAGCACATCCGGACTTTGAGCGCCGCTGAGGGCCACCGCTCCGCCAAAGATGTAAAAAGGCACCCCTTGAATACCCATGCCAGAGGCTTGCATGGCACTCGAACGCACTGTGGCCGCGTCTTTATCCGTCTGCAAAAGATGCGCGACAATCTCGCTATCCATGCCGCACGCACCCGCGATTTTTGCAAGAACGTCTGAACAGCCGATGTCTTCGCCTTGCGTGAAATAGGCTGCAAAAACCGCCTCCACGACCTCGGACTGACGGCTTTGCGCATAAGCCCAGCCAATCAGGCGATGGGCATCCACCGTATTGGGCACACGTGTTATTGTCTCAAACTGGAAGTCTATATCTTGCGCCTGGCTGCGCAGATGCTCCGTCATCTTTGACACGTCAGCATTTGCGCCAAATTTTTCAGCGAAGTGCTGTTTCCTGTCTTTGCCCTCACGGGGCATGTCCGGCGCCAGCAAAAACGGTCGATATTGGACGTCTATGGGCTCATCACAGGCGGCAATTGCTTGGTCCAATCGCCGTTTGCCCACATAACACCAGGGGCAAACCACATCGATGATAACGTCCACATGCATCATGACACTACTCCTACTGACACGGCGCTAGCCTAGCATAACCATAAGATTGTTCAATGCGCGCCCAGGCGATAAGCCAGTGCAGACATGTTGCAAAATGAGGGGACAACGCCGATGGCACTGGATTTAGATTTAGCTGGAAAATGGGTCATGGTGACCGGCGCCACCAGTGGATTGGGCCGGTCTTTCACAGCTGCGCTGTGCGCGCAGGGTGCGCATGTCGTGGCGACAGGACGCCGAGCTGACCGCCTTTCTGCGCTTCAAAAGGAGCTGGCGGGCGGCCCTGGCAGCGTGACCCCTATGAGCTTTGATGTGAACGACCGGGCGGCCGCTGAAAAAGCAATTGATGATGCCTGGGCGTTGTCTGAGGACGGGCTTTGGGGGCTGGTCAATAACTCAGGCGTAGAAACAACGTGTCCGGTCGAGGACACCACTGAAGCGGACTATGATTTTGTCATGGACACCAATGTGAAGGGCGCCTTCTTCATGACGACAGCCGTCGGCAAGCACATGATTGCACGCGGCACAGGCGGCCGGGTTGTCAACATCGCGTCAATGGCCGCCTTTAAAACGCTGGTGCTTAATGCCACCTACTGCATGTCTAAAGCCGCCGCAGCGCATATGACGAAATGTTTCGCGCGGGAATGGGCGCGCCACAAAATCAATGTGAATGCCATCTGCCCAGGCTTTATCGAGACAGAGATTAATTCGGCCTTCTTTCATACCGACGCGGGCGAGAAATATATGAAACGCTTCCCGCGCCGCCGTGTGGGGACTGACACAGACCTTGATGAGCTGCTGCTCTACCTTCTCTCACCAGCCTCAGGGTTTGTGACCGGGTCGACCATCGTCGCTGACGATGCGCAGTCGCTGACCTAAGCGTCCGCATTAAAGCGGCGGACATAATCGGCAACGTCGCTATGGCCCATGGGTGCTGCAAAAAAGTAGCCTTGCCCTAAATCGCATCCCAGCTCTTTGAGCTTCTCGACTTGCTGGGCGGTCTCAATGCCTTCGGCAACCGTGCGCGCCTGGTGCGATGCAGCGATAGACAGAACGGCTTTAACCAGCGTTTGAGGGATGGCAATCTCGCTGCTGTCCCCAAGCGCCCGCACAAAGCGCTTGTCGAGTTTCAGCTCGTCAAAGGGCAATTCGCTGAGATACGCCAAGGCGGAAAAGCCGGTGCCAAAATCATCGATGGACCACCGCACACCGCGTTGACGCAGCGATTCCATCACCGTTTTCGACCCAGCAAAATCATCAATCACCAGGCTTTCCGTCAACTCAAGCATGAGACGGTTTTCCGCAAGGCCTGACTGCGCCAGGTGCTGCAGCACTCTATCTTCAAAGTCTTTGCGGCGGAGATGCTCAGCAGAGATATTGATGGCGAGGTATTGCTCGCCTGGCAGAGACGCACAAATCTGCGAGAATTCGCGCAGCGCTCGGGTCAGCACCCAATCGCCGACATCGGTTATCACGCCGCTTTCTTCTGCCATGGGAATGAAGAGCGCCGGCGTTAACAGCCCCATCTCCGGATGGTCCCAGCGCACCAGGGCTTCAAAGCCGCTGACGGTGTTCGCCGTGAGATCGATGATCGGCATGTATTGGATGAAAAGATGGTCTTCATCCAAAGCGTCGCGCAGCTCCCCATCGAGCAACACTTTCTCCTGCGCGGCAGCGGCATCATGCGCGTCAAACGTACGCACACTGCCCGGCGGATCTTTCATGGCTGAGGACAAGGCCAAAGCAGCGCGCGATAAGATTTTATCAGGGCTGCGTTCCGTCGCCTTTGCAGCGGCGATACCGATGCGTGCATCCAGATGCAAACGCTGGTTCAGCATGACAAAGGGGTCTTTAAAGCACTCCAGTAAAAAGGTCGCGAGCGCCCGCGTTTCGCGAATTTGCAGCGC
>JBCCDR010000222.1:0-4850 GCA_039030675.1 Pseudomonadota bacterium
CGTCTGGATTTGCTGTTTGAGATGATCCAGCACCATGCCGAAACCAATGCCGAGGAAAGAGCCCCTATTCTGCAACGCCTTGCAGAAGTCGCTGGCCTTATGCTCATTGAATACTCTCTGCGCGGGTATCAGCGAGACGGGCTCAACACCGGTTTTGGGATCAATGACGCGCGGATACGCGCTGTCCTGACCTCCATTCACCAAGCGCCTGAACGCGATTGGACGCTTGGATTGCTAGCGGAGGAAGCCAATTTGAGCCGCTCCAGCTTTGCGCAGCGTTTCCGCTCCATCGTTGGCCAGACGCCGGTGGACTATGTTTTGCGGGTACGCATGGCCCAGGCATGCCGCCAACTACGGCGCACTGTCGCGCCCATTTCAGAAATTGCCTATGGATGTGGCTACAGCTCTGACGCCGCCTTTCACAAAGCCTTTAAGCGCATGGTCGGCGTTAGCCCAGCGCGGTATCGCAACCAAGAAAAGCGGCGAGCATAAACTCAAAAAAGGCCGCGGCGTTATCGCAGTTGCCGGCTTTCGGCGCGGTATCGTCCTGGTGTTTTGCCATATACCGCCGCAAAGGCGCGTGCGAATGCCGCTGCTGAATTAAACCCCACCATCTCTGCGATTTTAGGGATCGGCACATCGCCCGCGCAGAGGTGACCCACCGCAATGTTCATGCGCAGCAGGGTGAGATAGGCTTTCGGACTCTGGTGCGTTGCTTCGCGGAAACGGCGGATGAATGTTGATCGGCTCAAACCTGCCGCGTCCGCCAAAGTGTCAATCGTCCAATCCGCGTCGGGCCTTCGGTGCATATCTCGAAGGGCCGCGCGAATATTGCTATCATAGAGCGCCGCATACGCGTTAAGGCCCTCGCCGGCGAGCTGCTCGGTGGCAAAGGTCACGACAGATATCGCAATGATTTCAGCCAGCCTGAGGCGCACCATGCCGTTGCGGGGGTCGAGGACGAAGTCTGGTGTTTTGAAGATATCGACGGCCGCTTGAAGCGCAGGACGCTCAGCCACCTGTTGAGGCGTCATCAACATACGCGGCGGAATGATATCTGGCAGAGGATTGGTGACCAATGAGGTCGTCAGGTACAAAACGTCATAGTCAAACCTTTGAAGGCCCTCTTTCGCCGCGTCGACAGGCGGTGATGCACCATCGCTGGACACCAGCCAATCAACCTGCCTGGCTATCGTACGCGGGAGCTTTTGGCGCATGGTTTCGGGCGGCAGTTGCCCGGCTAGGTAATGCGCCTGCCCATCAAGAGCGCTAAATAACCCTCCTGGCTCTAAACACAGCCATTGGCGGTCAGCTGTGCGGATGTAGACGGGCCGGCCACCGCCCAGATAGACCCGCGCATTGGTGCTGGCTGGGACGTGTTGGATGGCCGCATCGTCAGCATGTATGCCGCCTATCCTCACATCGTTGATGACGATGTCTGCGAGAAAGAGATCGAGAGATGGACTGGTTTCTACCATTGATCTTTCAAACGCTGCGCAGCCTTAAGGGCCTATCGCAAGGAGCTGGCGAATGACAGCACGGTGGGCGCTCGCCCAGCGAGCGAAGCATTTACAAGTCAAGCACAAGAAGGCCGCCGGTCTTGCCGCGAGACACGCACACAGCAATCGCCGTATTCGCCTCTTTCTCCTCATCATAAAGGCAGCAATCGTGATGATCAATTTCACCAGATATCACTGGCGTGATACAGCTGCCGCAAACGCCCTCAGTGCACGATGTTGGAACATCAACGCCTTGACCTGTCAGCGCCTCCAGGAGGGTCTGATCCGCGGCAACGTCAAACTCCTCGCCAGACTGTGACAACCGCACGCGAAAGGCAGCCGTGTCGGCGCGAGGAACAGCTGCTTGAACTGGAGAGAAGGACTCAAAGCGCAGCTTTCCCGCCGGCCATTGCAGCGCGGCGGCAAGGTCCTGACTTTCCAGCAGCATGCGTTCAGGGCCGCAGATGTAAACAGATGCGTCCGCGCGCAACTCCCGCATGAGCGAGGGTAAATCTAAGCGCGGGCTTGGCCCCTCCTCAGAGAAATAAAAATGCGCGCGCGGCGCCCACGGTGAGACCTCAATCTCTTCGCAGAGTGCAGCGTCACCACGCGCACGCGCACAATAATGCAGTTCAAATGATGCAGCGCGGGAGGCCAAAGCGTGCGCCATTGCAAAGAGAGGCGTGATGCCAATCCCTCCTCCAATCAGCACATAGTGCTTTTGGTCTAGGACCAGTTCAAAATGATTGCGCGGCGCCGACACCGTCAGCGTTTGACCGACATACACATCATCACACAGCGCCTTTGAACCGCCGCGGCCCTCTTCTTCCCGAAGGACAGCAATCTTAAGGGTGCGGCGATCGGGTGCGGCGTCAAACACCGAATATTGACGCATCAGACCGCCGGGCAGCGACACATCAATGTGAGCGCCCGGCGTGACCGGCGCTGCGCTGGGCGGCACGCTCAAAGTGAGCGCGTAGACATCTCGCGCGCACCTTTCTTTGTGCGCCACGGTCGCTTGAATGGCGGTCATATGCGCCGCTCACCCAACTGTATGTGCGCCATGTATGGCCGCAGGGCAGCTGACGCGGTGGGCCAGCGGATCAAGGCCGCGCTTCACACGTTCTTCCTGGTCCGCCTTATGAGCGGCTTTCATAATCTCGCGGCACTTGAGGACAGCGCGATCTGTGCGCGTGAGTTGGTCTAAGTCCCAGCGCGCGATACGTCCTTGCGATACTTGGATCGGCGCATCGCCGCCAAAAAAGCACGCCATGCCTGGCAAATTGCTCGATTCAAGGGCGCGGCCGAGCATGGTCGCGAGATACTTCGCTTTGAGTTTGCCAACCCGGCTGCGGTCGATAGAGCCGATCATCCACGCTGTGTAGGAGCCAAGATCGCGCGGCACCCACCAGAAGAAGACACCATGTGCATTGCCTTCCATAAATTCACGGCCATGGTGTACCAAATTTGGCATATACCAGCGAATGTCATCAATATGCGCGGCGCCGCTGTGGCCGCCTGTTTCACGCAGCGAGCCGTAAACGCCCATGCCGTCATCCACGACATTATATTGTATGCCGCCGCCCATCTTCTGATCGCCAAAGAAAGAGCAAGAGCGATGCAAGCAGCCCACGTGTGTGAGGTCGAGCGCATTGTCTAAGCTGTTGAGGTGATTGAAATTAATTGTCTTGCGAATGCGGACAGGCTCACCCGGGTGCAACACCTCGCGTGCATGCGGCATGAAATCCAAGAACGGGACAGGCTCTTCTTTGACGCCCATGTAGATGAAGATAATGCCGCCGTGTTCTTCAACGGGATAGGAATGCACCTTCATTTTTGAACAAGCCGGGCTGTTTGGGCCGTCTGCTAAAAAGGCAACGCAGTCGCCCTTCTTATCGAATGTCATGCCATGATAGCGGCAGGTGATTGTGCCCACATCCCAGGCATTGACGGAGCCCAAACTCAACATGGGGCCGCGATGGGGGCACCGGTTCTCAAGGGCAATGGGCTCGCCTGACTTGCCGCGAAACAGCACGATGTTATCGCCGCACACAGTCGCGCACTTGCGCTCATTGGCGCGCAGCTCATCTGATAAGAGGATCGGATACCAATATTCCCGCACCCCAAAAAAGGGCACATTTTCCTGCTCAGACTCCACATAATCCCAGGGGATTTCTAGCAGAGAGCTGGGCTTTTCTTCCGTCCCAAAGGCGGCGTCATACCACCGGTGCAACTCATCACTGCCAGAGTTGTAGGGCCGCAGAGTTGGGATGTCGTTCTTGCGGCGCAATCCGCCAAAGCCGGGGATACGCCCGACAACATCGCGCGCGGTGCGCTTCATTTGATAGCCCACCCCTTCGCGCAGCCGCGTCCAATACGGCACTGTCGGGACCACCTTTTCAAAGTGTTAGCGTTGGTTGGTGACTGATTGCACTGTCATGACACGTCGTCCGTTCTTAAATGTGGGAATACTGCCTGTTTGCGAGCGCTATAGGCGCGCAGACTATTCGGCAGCGACGGCCAGGGGCGCCAATGCTTCATCCAAAACAAAGGTGATCTCAACAACCCGGACATCGCCGTCATATTTGGCGGGCATGATGAGTTCGGACCCGGCGGGACAGCTATCACAGCAGTCATCGCCCACATAGTCGCCGCCCTGGAAATAGGCTTGGGTCGTGAGGCCGAATAAGCCTTCTTTCTCAATTTTGAAGTGGATGTGCGCGGGGCGCCAGGTGTGCCGGCCAATCTCATTCAAAAGCCAGCCAGACGGACCGTCTTTTGGAATCTCATAAGGGACAGGCACAATGGAATCGACGGAAAACGTGCCCTTGTCATCAGTAAAAACGCAGCCGCGATTGAAGTCACGGGTAATGCCATCGTGAATGCCGGAATAGCGCCCGTCTGCCGTTGAATGCCAGACATACACTTTAGCTCCGGAGACCGGGTTCCCATCCACATCCTTAACGGCTGCTACGATCCGCATCCGCTCTGCATCGGCGTCTTCTGGCAGAACCTTCATGGAGCCGCCATGGCTGGGCAGGTCTGGAACGCCATCTAAGAAATATGGGCCTTCCATATCACTGGCGGACCCTTGCCGGCGTGCATCTTCTGACTGCGCAATCGTGGCGTTAAAGAAGACATCTTGGAATAAGGGGATCTCGCCCTTTTCAGCAACGTCCAGAAAGAACTGTGTCGACTTGCGATATTCTTCGAAGGTAACGCCCTCCTCCAGAATAATTTCTCTCACCGCGTCCACAATTCGGTTTGTCAGTGTTGCAATACGTGGGTTCATTGTTGTTTCCCTCTCAGTTGGTCGGTGGTGATGAAATGAAGTCATGCAGGCGATACCAA
>JBCCDR010000223.1:0-4833 GCA_039030675.1 Pseudomonadota bacterium
AAAAAACGACTGGTTGAGCTGAAATCCCTGGCGCATAGCAGCACTCCTCTCTCCTCGGCCGTGATGCCGAAAGCGCATGAAAAACCGTAGGCCTTAAGCGCAAATCAGGTCTTGCCTGTTTACGCACAAGATTATGCAATTTCCGCATTAGAGACATTAAAAGGTTTGAGCAGCGCACGTTAAGGCGCAAGGTTTTTTTGCGCCAGTGGTCAAGACAGGGCGGCGCAGGCGCCCTATGATAGCGGCGCATACATGAGGATGGGAACACGCCATGACAGTGCTAGCAGACGCGCCAACGAAACCGGCCGCAAGCTCATTTTCAGCCACACCGCTCAAAGACGCTTTTGGGTCACTCATCAGCGGCGTTGACGCCGCACACGCAGACGCGGACACCATGGCCAAAGTGGTAAACGCGTTTGAAACCACCGGCGCCATTGTCCTACGCGACCAAAAAATGAAGCCAGAAGACCTCAAACGCTTTTTGCGGCATTTTGGCGAGCTGGAAGGCCATACGCTGCAGCAATTCACGCTGCCCGGGCACCCAGAGATTTATCTGCTATCTAACATTGAGAAAGACGGCAAACCCATTGGCGCGCACAATGATGGCGTCGGGTGGCATACGGACTATTCTTATAAAGACAAGCCCGTGAAATGCACAATGCTCTACGGCGTGCAGGTGCCGGCCGAAGGCAGCGACACGCTATTTGCCGATTGCTGCGCAGCTTACGACGCGCTGCCTGAAGACAAGCGCGAGGCGCTCGAAGGTCTTAAACTGCATCACAGCTACAAATACTTCATGGAAACGCGCGAGCATGGCGCCATGAAGCTGTCGCCGGAGATTGAAGCGGCGAACCCCGACGTGATCCACCCGCTGATCCGCACGCACCCTGCCAACGGTCGCAAGGCGCTGTGGCCGAGCACCGGCACTGTCATCGATGTCATCGGCATGGAGAAGGAAGCGGGCCTGAAAATGCTGGACGAGCTGGTGGAGTTTGTGACGCAAGAGCGCTTCGTCCACCGCCACAAATGGCATGTGGGCGACCTGGTCTTATGGGACAATCGCTGCACGCTGCACACCGGCACCTTGTTTGACGATAAAAAGTACAAGCGCCTCATGCACCGCATGTGGGCGAAAGGTGATAAGCCCTATTAGCCGCGTTTGGCTCATAACGGGCGCATCCAGCGGGCTTGGGGCCGCCCTCGTTCAACAAGCGATTGACGCTGGTGATAGCGTCGTCGCATGCGGGCGCAGTGCGACAGCCTGCGATACGCTGGCCAATATGGGCGCGCATCCCAAATGCCTTGATGTGCGTGGGCGCGGCGATGTTTTTGATGTGGTCAGCGAAGTCATCGACGAGTTTGGGCGCATTGACATTGCTGTGAACAACGCAGGCTATGGCCTGGTCGGCCCCATTGAGGAAACCAGCGAAGAGCAAGCCCGCAACCAATTTGACGTGAATGTGTTTGGCGCACTTTGGCTGATCCAAGCCGTCCTCCCGCCCATGCGTGCAGCAGGCCGCGGGCATATCATCAATGTGACCTCCGTGAGTGGTCTCGCGCCTTGGGCTGGCACGGGGCTGTACACAGCCAGCAAATATGCGCTCGAAGGCCTCTCGCAAACGCTGCATGACGAAGTTGCGCCTTTGGGCATCCATGTATCAAATGTGGCGCCGGGCGGGCTGCGCACCGGATTTGCCAAAAGCGCCATGACCATGACCGACGGATCACTGGGTGATTATGACGGCGGCCCAGCGCGCGTGCCGCAAGAGATGTATCCCAAAGGCGTCGGTAAAGAGCCTGGCGATCCGGTTAAGGCTGCCAAGGCCATCGCCTCCATCGCAGGCAGCGAAGACCCGCCCCTCCATTTGCTCCTCGGCGCGGATGCGCTTGGCTATTGGCGTGCAAAGCAAGACAGCATGGCCGATGAAGTCACCGCTTATGAAACGCTGAGCCGGTCCATTGCTGCAACCCCCGAGTGATTGAGCTCTTCCTCCAGAATTGGCCCTTTGTGGCTGGCCTCTTGGCGACCGGTGTTATCGCCGGCGTTTTAGCTGGTCTGCTGGGCGTTGGCGGCGGCATTGTTATTGTGCCCGTGCTGTTTCATATCTTCACAGGGCTAGGTGTGGATGAGGGCGTGCGCATGCACTTAGCCGTCGGCACGTCACTGGCAACCATCATTCCCACATCCATCCGTTCGCTCCTCTCCCACGCAAAGCGCGGCGCAGTCGATTGGGACCTGCTGAAAGCTTGGGCGCCGGGGCTATTGGTGGGGACACTGGCCGGAACCTGGCTCGCAGGCATGGTGAGCGCCGTGGTGCTGCAGGCAGTCTTTGGCGGTGTTGCTTTGTTGGTGTCGCTCAATATGGCCTTCGGCAAGGCCATCGAGCGCGAACAGGCTCTCAGCCCGTCGGCAACCAGCAATTTTGGCATCTCTGGCACCATCGGCGTATTTTCGGCCATGATGGGCATTGGCGGCGGGACGCTTGGCGTGCCCGTCCTAACCTATTTGGGTAAAATCCCCCAGCGCGCCGTCGCAACAGCGTCGGGCTTTGGTCTGATTATCTCCATTCCAGGCGCCATTGGCTTTATCGTGACAGGCCTCAACGCGGCAAACCTGCCGCCTGCCTCACTTGGCTATGTTAACGCCATTGGCTTCGGGCTCATCACGCCCATGACAGTCTTGGCCGCGCCGCTGGGCGTCGCCTTCGCCCACGCCTTGCCAAAACAGCGCCTCAAACAGGCCTTTGCGTTGTTCCTGGCCATCACCGCCATACGCATGCTCAGCGACATCATATAGGATCGCCCGATGACAGCCGCCGACACACTCATCACCAACACCATCCTCATCACCATGAACGCCGCGCGCGATGTGCTCACGCACGCAGCCATCGCCTGGAAAGAGGGGCGCATTGTCTGGGTAGGCTCCGCTGCAGACGCCACGAAAATTGACGCATCAACAGTGATTGACGGACGCGACAAGGTCATAGCGCCAGGCTTCATCAACGCGCATGTGCACATCACCGGCGACCCGCTCACGCGGCATTACATGCCCGATGATTTGACGGATGAGAACAAGCTGATGGCCTGGGTCATGCCGCGCTACAGCGCCCATACCCCAGAGGATGAAACGCTCTCAGCGCTGTATTGCAGCCTGGAACTCATGAAAGCGGGCTGCACTACGTTTTTAGAAGCCGGCACCGTCGCCCACTTGGGTCACGCCATAGAAGGCGTCCGCCAAGCCGGCATCCGCGCCCGCATGAGCAGCTGGATTGAAGGGCGCGCATTTGACCCGTCGCAGGATGAGAGCGCACTGATCGATGACGCCATCAAAGCTATGGAAGCACAGGCAAAGGCCTATCCCAACGCTCCGGAAACACTCGTATCCGCATGGCCAATCCTGGTGGGCCACAACACAAATCCGGACGCGGTCTGGCAAGCAGCGAAAGACATCGCGAAAAGCTCAAACGCAGGCGTCGCCGCCCATATGAGCCCCTATGACAGCGATGGCCAGTGGTATCTACGTGAAGTCGGCAAGCGCCCCATCGAGCATTTAGAAGACCTCGGCGTGCTCGACCCTGACACCACAATCACGCACGCAACCTATTTGAGCGACGCCGAATGCGATGCCTTTGTGCGCACCAAGGCCAACATCGCGTTCTGCCCCTTTGCAACGCTCAAAGGTGGCTTCGGCGCCGCCAAAGCAGGCCGCTACGCTCAACTGCGCAAACGCGGCGTCAACATCGCCTTTGCAACAGACGGCTATGATACCGAAATCCTGCAAGCCGCCCGCATTGGCCTGGGCCTTTATAAAGACATCGAAGCCGACGTCACCACCATGGGCGCCGTCGGCGCGCTTGAGGCCATCACCATCCATGCCGCCAAAGCGCTTGGCATGGAGAGCGAAATCGGCTCGCTAGAGGTGGGCAAACAAGCCGACGTCATCTCTTTCGATACCAAACACATCCAATGGCGCCCCCTGCTCAGCCCGCTCGACCAGCTCATCTGGGCCGCCGACGGCCGCAGCCTCGACAGCGTCTGGGTGGCAGGCCAGCAGCGCATCGCAGGCGGCAAAAGCGTGGATTTTGATGAGGAAGAGCTGTTTGTGAGGGTCGAAGAGGCCGCCAAAGGCGTTATCGAACGCTCCGGGCTTCCGTTTAAGCGAGATTGGTCCATGCGGCCTGCCTAGTGGGCTTTGGGCGCGGCCATCGGACCAAAAAGTCAAAAAAACGTGCGCAAACGCGCGGGCATGGATGTCCCATCTGACCTTATAGTCTAAGTTAGAAGTTTTCTAAGGCCCGCAGTGAGGGGACGCTTTTGGCAGCAAAGGCGTTTGCGCAGGAGGAGGACGGATCATGGCTGACGCCCCTGAGGACATTCAGCTCGATAGGCAGCGCTGGACGCATATGGCGCTGTGCGTCAAAGACATTGAGGCCAGCATAGACTGGTATACGACTTACACCCATTTGGAGCTGTTTGCGCGTAACCAGGATGTGAACGGATATGGCGCGTGGCTGATTGACCCAAAACAGCCGGACCCGCCGTTCCTCCTCGTCATCGCAGAGTTCTTTGAAGGCAAAGACCCATTTGCAGGCACGGAGCATGGCATTCTAGGGCCATTCGCGCATTTTGGCATCGAAATGACGTCACAAAAGGATGTGGACGACATTGCCGCCAAAGCCAAGGAAGCCGGCCATCTGGCGCTTGGGCCCATGCAAATGCCTGATCCTGTGGGCTACATCTGCTTCTTAAAAGACCCTGACGGAAACCGCGTTGAGTTTTCCTACAATCAAGGCGTCTATGAAGCTGTGCGCCAAAAATGGCAGTCGGAAGACG
>JBCCDR010000224.1:0-4823 GCA_039030675.1 Pseudomonadota bacterium
CGCGACGTTCTGTTCGCGCCTGTCGGTCTGAAAGCCCGCCCAGCAACACCATGGGGTCCACGCCAAAAATGAGGGCGCCAACGATGATGATGACGAGCGTCAGCCCGCTCATCTTGCCGCCGCCACTGCGCGGGATCGGCAGGCGCATGCCAGCGCGCGGCGCTGATTGCGCACGCCTATCGTCAATATTGCTGCTGCGCCGTCCGCCCCGCCACTTCATGGCTGCCCCCTTGAACGCGTCTTGCTGCAGGCCCTTTGGATTTAAGCCGGCCTGCTAAGCAATAGCCTATTGCGTGGCTGCTTGGCGCTTTTCTTTCCACATGGTGAAATTGTCGTTGAAGGCATCAGCAAAACGATTTTCGTTTGCGACGGTTTCATCAAGTGCATCATCAAGCGTCGCCATTGCTTTTTTGCGCTTCTTTTTCTTCATGCCCTGGATCTCATCAGAGGACGCGGCGCTCTTCAAACAGTCAATGTAAGCCGTGTTTTCGTCTTGATAGGCCTTATATTCGCTTGCGGTGAGTTTGATGTCGTCTACGCCTGCGCTTTCCACATCAAACATGGCAGGCAGAGCCGGCGGATTTCCGCAGTTGTGGAGTTCAGCACTCAACGCGGGTGAGGCCATAGACACTGTGGTGATGCCAATGATGGCAAAGAGCTGGTTGCGCATGGAAAAAAGTCCCTCTTTTTTATTCAACGGGCCATTTACGGATGAATTAGGCCAGCAATGTGGCACAGCCAGGCGCGGATGGCCAGTCTAGGCTGCTACGTGAAGGACCTTCAAACGCAAAAAACCCGCCGCCTGGAAACACCAGACGGCAGGTTTCAAAAACTCTAAAGAGCGTGAAAAAGCGCGCTTAGCTGCGCTGTGCTTTCGCCCAGCTTTTTGCGTTTGCGTTGAACGCTTTTGCAAACTCTTGCTCAGCAGCGATCGTCGAATCGATTTCGCGCTGGTCGGTCGGGCTGGTGGAGCCTTTGCGCATGCATTTGATGTATGCGGTGTTGGCCGTCTTATACGCTTCGAACTCAGACTTCAGCTTCAGGATATCTTCTTTCGCTGCGCTGGCTGGGTCAAAATGTGAAGGCGTCGTGGGGGCAGCGCCACAGTTGCCAGCAAGGGCAGGAGCGGCGATAAAAGTGGCGGCGATGCCAAGAACGAAAGAGCGTAACATGGGTTTCTTTCCCTAGTGATTATTGCTTCCAAATGATCAAGCAGAGGTTCTCTCTGCCTCGCGCGAAGGAATAACCGGCAAAGAGTTGCAAGCGCGTAAACAGCTCTCTGGAAGTTAGTTAAAATTGTCGCTAAATCCGCAGGCGGTGCCAGGATTGCGCAATGGCGTCTTTGCAGTAGCGCTTCTATATATAGGTTTTTGATTGTTTTGAGGTTCTGATGCGCCCTTTGCTGCATCTCATGGAAGAGCGTTTCATTCGGGCTTCGGGCCCGGGCGGGCAGAACGTCAATAAGGTTAGCACGGCTGTGCAGCTCACTTATAAAGCGGCTGAGGATCCCCGTTTAACCCCTGCTGACCGGCAGCGTCTTGCGCGCCAAGCAGGGCATTTGATTGATCATGCCGGCACGGTGCACATTGAAGCGCGCACCCAGCGCACCCAAAGCGCAAACCGTAGGGAAGCGCGCGAGCGGCTGCAGGCACTGTTGGAGGCGTGCCGCCATGTCCCCAAAGCGCGTACGCCAACGCGGCCATCGCTCGGCTCTAAACGGCGGCGCCTGGATAGTAAAACCCGGCGCGGCCAAACCAAGCAGTTGAGGCGCGCGCCGCGCAGCGACGATGGGTGAGGGCACATTGTTCTCAAAAACGGATCAATAAAATTCGACATGTCCGGATAGTGCGCAACCCAGAGCCGCGCTACCTCTTTGCCATCACCAACACTGCCAGGCGCGGTGACTTGAAACGGAGCAAAGACATGACACAGATTTCTAAAGCAACATCCACTGACTATGCCGCCCTCACGCTGCGCATTGGCCTTGGCGCCATGTTTGTGGCGCATGGGCTGCTCAAACTCATGGTCTTCACGCCGGAGGGCACGGCAGGCTATTTTGCCTCCATCGGGCTGCCAGCCTGGTTTGCTTGGCCAACCATTATCGCTGAAGTTGGCGGCGGTGTTCTGCTGATTGCCGGGGCTTTCACCCGCGCAGTGTCCCTTGCCATGATCCCGCTTTTACTTGGCACGATTGTTTTCGCCCATTGGACGCCAGGCTGGCTGTTCTCTAACGCTGGCGGCGGATGGGAGTATTCAGCCTTTTTGATTGTGGCGAGCGTTGCCGCTGCCTTTCTAGGCAACGGGCGACTGGCTGTTCCGCTTCCCGCGTCGGTCGCGCGCCTTAATGCTTAGCGGCGACAAAATCCCTGAAGTTAAACAGCTGGCCGGTCTCGCTGAGCGCGGGGTCGACCAGTTTTTCAAGGAGCGGCACGATCTCGTCTGGGTGGGGCAGGCTCATGGGGTCTTCCCCAGGCATCACGCTGGCGCGCAGTTCCGTGCGCATGGGGCCTGGATTGATGATATTGGCTTTGACGGCGGAGATATTTTTGACCTCCTCCGCATAGATTTCCACCAGTTTCTCAAGCCCAGCCTTGGCGATGCTATACGCCCCCCAATAGGCCTTCGCCGTGCGTGCTGCGCCGGAAGAGAAAAACACAGCGCGCGCTGCCGGCGCTTCGCGCAGCAAAGGATCAAAAGAGCGCAGCAAGCGCCAATTGGCGCTGAGATTGACGGCTATCTCGCCATCCCATTGTTTGGGGGGGATGTGCGTGAGCGGCATCAAGTCACCTAAGACGCCAGCCGCTGCGACCAGGATATCAAGCTTCCCGAAGCGCTGATAAAGCGCGCCGCCGAGCCGGTCGATGCCTTCCATGTCCTTTAAATCAAGGGGGACGAGCGTTGCCGGTTGGCCGCCAGCGGCTTGAATCTCATCATCAATCTCTTCAAGAGCGCCGGCCGTTTTGGCCAGCAGCACCACCTGGGCGCCGCGGGCGGCGAGGGCTTTCGCGCACGCAGCCCCGATGCCGCGGCTTGCGCCAGTCACAAGCGCCGTGGTTCCGCTTAAATCGAGCACGCGCTAGCGCTCTGCAAGGAGACTGAGCTGTTTGGGCGATTCCAGCTCTTTCCTGTCCGTGAGCTTGGTGGGGTATTCCCCAGAGAAGCACGCATCGCAGAACTGCGGCTGCATGGCATCACGCGCGTCTTCCCCCAGCGCGCGGTACAGGCCGTCCATGCTGAGATACGACAGTGTGTCCGCGCCGATATAGGATGTCATTTCCTGCACATCCATGGTCGCTGCTAAGAGTTTTGAGCGCTCGGGCGTGTCGACGCCGTAATAGCAAGAAAAGCGCGTTGGCGGGCTGGCAATGCGCATATGCACTTCGCTTGCGCCGGCAGCGCGCACCATTTCAACGATTTTGATGGATGTGGTCCCGCGCACGATGGAGTCGTCCACCAAGACCACGCGCTTGTCTTTCAGCGCCCAGCGGTTGGCATTGTGCTTAAGTTTAACGCCCAGGTTTCGAATTTGGTCCGTCGGCTCAATAAAGGTGCGGCCCACATAATGGTTGCGGATAATCCCCAGCTCGAAAGGGATGCCGGCTTCCTGCGCATAGCCGATCGCCGCAGGCGTGCCGCTATCGGGGACAGGGATGACCATGTCCGCATCCACGCGGTTTTCCCGGGCGAGCTCTTGGCCAATGCGTTTGCGCACATCATACACGCTAAAGCCATCGAGATAGCTGTCAGGCCGCGAGAAATAGACATGCTCGAAAATGCAGGGGCGGGCCGGGATTTGCGGGAAGGGTTTGTAGCTGCGCAAGCCCTCCGCACCGACTGTGACGATCTCGCCTGGCTCGACTTGGCGCATGAAGGTGGCGCCGATGATGTCGAGCGCGCAGGTTTCTGAGGCAAAGATGTAAGAGCCGTCCGCCAGGCGTCCTAATACCAATGGGCGCACACCATAAGGGTCGCGCACGCCAATCATGCCTTCTGCGGAGAGCGCCACCAGGGAATATGCGCCTTCGACTTTGCGCAGCGCATCAATCAAACGGTCCAAAATGGGCCCATAGCTGGAATTGGCCACCAAGTGCATGATGACTTCGGTGTCGGATGTGGATTGGAAGATAGCGCCATCGCTGATGAGCTGTCGCCGCAAATTCCACGCATTGGTGAGGTTGCCGTTATGCGCGACGGCAAAGCCGCCATCGTCAATCTCCGCAAATAGGGGCTGCACATTGCGCAGCAAGGTCTCGCCGGTAGTGGAATAGCGCACATGGCCGATGGCGCTTTCCCCATGCATGCGGTTCATCAAGTCTTCGCTAGAGAAAATATCGCCCACTTGCCCGAGATCGCGGTGGCTGTGGAAGCGGTCTTCAGAGCGGGTGACGATGCCAGCAGCTTCCTGGCCGCGGTGCTGCAGGGCGTGCAGGCCGAGGACGGTGTGCCGGGCGGCATCTTTGGTGCCGAAGATGCCGAAGACGCCGCATTCCTCACGCAGTTTATCGTCATCAAAAGGGTGCGCGAGAGGAAGGGTTGAGGCCATGTTATTGTGTAACCTTATGCCTGGCGTTGCTGATCCGCCTGAATTAGCAGCTTTTGTGAGGCTATCAAGGCTTTCACGGTCTTCTTCTCTATAGCCTGTATTTTTCAGCGCATTTTCAATGGCAATGTCCTGCGCGCGCTTCTTGAGCCGCTCGAGAATATCTGACGGGCTTTCCCCGCCATCGCCGCCATAAATCAGCTTCGCGAGCATGTTCGAGCCGTCCATGATGGAGGGGCCAGCTTTGGCTTGGGCAATCCAGCTTGGCGGCTCTTTAGGCTGC
>JBCCDR010000225.1:0-4821 GCA_039030675.1 Pseudomonadota bacterium
AAAATGCATGCCCCTTCAAATTCTTGACGCTTAGGACACACCAGCAATGACGCAGCAGCAAACGCTCCTCTTGTGGCAGTACTTTATCTCTCCCTTCAGCGACAAAGTCCGCAGAGCGCTGCACTACAAGGGCTTGGATTACAACGTCCGCGAAGTCAAAATCACCGAGACCGGAAAGCTAAAATCTGTGTCGCCGACTGGTAAGTTCCCCGTCCTTGAAACCGAAGGGCGCTTCATTGTCGATAGCACCGATATTCTGGACCATTTGGACGCATTGGTGCCCGAGCGTTTGCTCACGCCCGCAGACCCACGCGAGGCAGCACTGGCTGCGATTTTTGAAGATTGGGCGGATGAAAGCCTCTATTTCTATGATTTGACCATGCGGTCATGGCCGGCCAACATCGACTGGCTACTGGATGACTTGTTTATCTTTGAGAAGAAGGGCTGGAAACAGTCCCTGCTCCGCCGCCTCATTCCCTCAGCGCTGCCCAAACAAACACGCGCGCAAGGGCTTGGCCGAAAAGCGCCTGAGAAGCTGACTGCAGAACTCAAAGCGCTGTTTGAAGGCATTGATGCGCTTGTGGCTGATGGCGGCTGGCTCGTCTCCAGTGAGATTAGCCGGGCAGACCTATCTGTGCGCGCGATGACCTATGTGATCAATCGTGCCGTCGAAGGCAGAGCTGTGTTTGATGCCCTGCCCAATCTGCGCGCTTGGGAAGCCAAGGTGGATGCGCTTACGCTACCTGAACCAGCCAATAATGACCGGTTTGAGCACCAAGGCAGCGATGCTTAGCAGTCACCCACGCGCTTTGCGTTGGCCTGCATTTCCATCGTCATGCCCATAGAAGCGGCCGTGAACTTGCCATCGATAGAGTATGTCGTTTTGGTGAAATTGATGTCGTAAGTGCCGTTGACCTGGCCCATCTCGCCGCCACTGCATGCAAATTTAAAGTTCATTTTGGAGTCTGTCAGAGTGAGCCCATCAATGCTGCAGTCTTCACCCGCTGACATCTGCTTGGCGATATCTTCAGCGTTCATTTGCGTCTGCTCTTCGGTAATGCACTGGGTGTTGTTCACCGGCATACCATTTGGCATCATCGGCATCTTCATGAGGCCATTGAGCTCATATTTTCCAGGCTGCAGCTTAAAGCCGTCTGCATACACACCGGTTGGAGCGCTTACCAGGGCAGCCGCCATAACGGCGCAGTAGATCGCTTTTTTCATCATCTTTGGTCCTCTCACCAATTGCGTGCAGGTGGCTGTAAAGCCCGTCACCTGACTGATAGCTGAACAAAGTCCTGTGTCAAATCTTTGACGCTCTTTGCGCCCAGCAAGGTCATGCCGCGCTCTAATTCATCCTTCAGCAGCCATAACGCGCGGCGCACACCCGCTTCGCCATCGCCAGCCAGACCGAACAGATAGGGCCGCGCGAAACTGACCGCATTTGCCCCGAAGCAAAGCGCTTTGATGATATCTGTTCCGCGGCGAACTCCGCCATCTAAAACAATGGGGACATCCGCGCCTAGCTGCTCTCGCATCGCAGGCAGAGCTCTGATGGGGCTGATGTCGGTATCAAGTTGGCGACCGCCATGGTTGGAGACAATCACGCCATCATAGCCGCACGCCAAGGCGCGCTTCCCATCGTCAGGATGCACAACGCCTTTAATGAAAGCCGGCCCATCCCACATCTCGCGAAAGGCCTGGGCCTCTTGCCAGGTGAAGGATTGGTCAAGCTGCTTGCTCACAAAATCAAACAAGCTTTCACCGCCGCTATGGCTGGACAAGTTGGCATATCCAATCCGCGGCGACGTTAAATAATCCCAGGTCCATGCCGGTTTTGAAAGCGCTTGCCAGACCTGTTTGGGGCGGATGACCGGCGGTATTGTAAGGCCATTGTGCCAGTCACGTTCGCGGTTGCCGTGGACGGCCAAGTCAACTGTCAACATCATGGCGTTAAAGCCCGCGGCTTTTGCCCGGGCTAGCATCTCTCGCACCAATCCATGGTCTTTCCACACATAGAGCTGGAAGAACGTGTTGCCCTGGGCTTCAGCGCTGAAATCTTCAATCGAGACAGAACTGAGTGTTGACAGCGAGCATGCGACGTCCAGAGCACTGGCGGCTCTGGCGACGGCGCGTTCACCGTCCTTATGGAACAAGCGGTTGCCGGCACTGGGGCCACAAAAGAACGGGAGGGACAGATCAAGGCCAGCGAGGGAAACGGACAGGTCTAAGTCCATACAATCGACGAGGGCGCGATGGACCAGCGAGATATCGGAGAAATCACCGTTGTTCCGCGCAAGCGTGACTTCATCATCGGCAGCGCCATCAATATAGTCAAAGACCATTTTATGCGCGCGGCGTTTTGCAAGGTCGCGCAAGTCGGCGATGCTAAAACAGGTCTGTGCTGACGCCATTGCTGGTCCTTTAGATTACCGACGTGGGCTCTTGGCTGAGACGCTCAACAATTCACTCAGCAGCATGGGGGCAAACGAAGGTTCCCAGGGCATCAATCTCATAGCCATGTGGATATGTCGGAAGCTTCCGCCGCGTTTGGAGGCGCAGCGTCCTGCGCTCTGGCAACAGGGCCAATACCAGGCGCCGCGCAGACATGCCGGCTGACACAGCGCCTGCCATGAGTGGTGATGGTCTGTCATACTCAAAAGCCTCTGCCACATGCGGTTCCATCAAAGAGATGGCGACCTTTCGGGCAATACCGCGCAGGCCTTGCGGGACGCTCAGCATGTCAAACAGCACATCCATGGTCGCGTCAGCAACAGTCCGGTTGCTGTCTGATGGGCGAAACTGTGTTTTTTCAAAGTCTAGATACCACGCATAAAATGCGTCTTTCTCGGCAGGCAAACCTTTGAGCTTCATACCGCGACCAAGGCGCAAATAGGATTGAAACCAAGCCTCCTCCTCATGCGGCGTCATGGGGCGCGGTCCATAAAGCTTCAAAGCACGGATGGGCTCGAAGATGAATGTGCCAAGCGTATAGAGAAAGTCCTCATCACGGATTTTAAAGCGGCCATGCATGTCATTCAGCCGGGCGTAAGCGGCCTGACTGCGCATGCCGCAATGCCCGCCCTCGGTAATCTCCGCCAGGACCAGCACAGTGTCATCGTAGCGTTTCTGCCCACGGTCGGAAAACTCTCTCGTACCAGCCAAAATTTTGGAAATCGACGGCACAGCAAAGGTTTTAAAAAGCGCATATTCCAGCGCTTTCTCAATCGTGAGCGGAAACAGCTGCGAGCTCAGCAAAAAGGCAATGCGCGCGCAGTCTTCAACTGCATCAAGGCCGGCTATCTCCTGGCTTGCCTGCGGCGATGCTGTGGTGTCCATTCTCGCTCCATTGACTGATGGCCACAGTCTGAAGTCCTTTGAGGATCAGAGCAAGGATCGTGTGCACAAGAGAGCCAATGTCAGCCCTTGTTCCCTGCCCGTTCTATGCCATATTAAACGGCATGAGCATCCAAATCCGCACGTCTCTTGAAGACATTGACCAGTCCGCCGCCTTTGTCCCGCATAAGCCAGATCGTCCTGAAAAGAGCGAAGGCGGCAAGGCCTTTGTCATGGATACTGAGTTCCAGCCATCCGGCGACCAACCCGGGGCCATTGCTGAGCTGGTAGAGGCTGCGCAGGCCGGTGAGAGCGACCAGGTTTTGCTGGGCGTGACGGGCTCAGGCAAGACGTTCACCATGGCGAAAGTCATCGAAGAGACGCAGCGCCCTGCCCTGATTTTGGCACATAATAAGGTTCTCGCAGCGCAGCTTTATTCGGAGTTCAAAGGCTTCTTTCCGGACAATGCTGTGGAGTATTTCGTCAGCTATTATGACTACTACCAGCCCGAAGCCTATGTGCCGCGCTCTGACACCTACATTGAGAAGGAAAGCTCGGTAAACGCGCAGATTGACCGCATGCGCCACTCCGCGACCCGGTCTTTGCTGGAGCGCGACGACGTTATCATCGTGGCCTCTGTCTCCTGCATTTACGGCATCGGCTCGGTGGAAACCTATTCCGCGATGACCTTCAAAGTGCTCGAAGGCGACACCATCGACAGCCGCGACCTGATCCGCAAGCTGGTCGCCCTCCAATACAAACGCAACGACCAAGCCTTTGGCCGCGGCACCTTCCGCGTGCGCGGCGATGTGGTCGAGCTCTTCCCTTCCCACTATGAGGACCGCGCCTGGCGCTTTGATTTCTTTGGCGATGAAGTCGAGAAAATCACCGAGTTTGACCCGCTGACGGGCAAAGTCTCCGCCACGCTCAAGCAAGTCAAAGTCTATGCCAACAGCCACTATGTGACGCCTGGCCCGACCATGGACCAGGCCATGCACGCTATCAAACATGAGCTGACCGAAACGCTCAAACAATATGAGGCAGAGGGCAAACTCTTAGAAGCGCAGCGGCTGGAGCAGTGTTTTTTTTACGCACGCGCGCGCGATGAAAGCGGTTCTTGGAACGGTCCTTTAAACGGCTCCTTACAGCAGTTCTGCACGCAGCAGTGGTAGTGGGAGATGTTTTGCCGTCGTTGTTCCCCTCTTTTTCGTCTTTTCCACGGCGGGCCGTGCCATGGATGGGCGCGCAGGTAGCTTCTCGCTTTCCTGATCTAGACTACCACGTCCCTCCGCATCAGCAGCATCCAGCAGCATCCGACAGCGCAAGCAAAAGCAGCCCCACCCCTCGGTTGCTCTGCCTGCCGCCGCCCCCCCTTGGCCCCAATTCGTTGGTCTCTTGTCCGCGTGCGCGACCAGATTGATCACCATGCAGAAGCACGACCACAAGCAACAGAACAACGGGCGAGCCCACCTTTGTTTTCCCGTT
>JBCCDR010000226.1:0-4804 GCA_039030675.1 Pseudomonadota bacterium
CGGCCGCAAGATGGACTTCCGACCCCGTCGCTAGAAATGTCACGTCTGCGCTTGCATCACCGGATAAGCGATAAGCACCCTTGGCGCAGAGATTGTCATCGACATGCGCAGTACGCATTGCAGGGAGCCCTTGCCGGGATAGCGCCAGCGTGGATGGCCGGGTGGTCTGACCGAGCGCAATCTGCCAGCACTCAACGGTTTCAATCACATCAGCCGGGCGCATGACCAGCATATTGGGCATGGCGCGCAGCGCAGCCAGGTGTTCGACCGGCTGGTGAGTCGGCCCATCCTCGCCGAGACCAATGCTGTCATGGGTCATCACATACACCACGCGTTGGCGCATCAGCGCGGACAAGCGCATCGCCGGCCGGGCATAATCAGAGAAGACCAAGAACGTCCCACCATAAGGAATTGCGCCGCCGTGCAGGGCCAGGCCATTCATCGCCGCGCCCATGCCGAATTCGCGAATGCCGTAATGAATGTAGCGGCCTGAAAAATCATCCGCAGTCACAGGCGTCAGATCTTTCGTCTTGGTATTGTTCGATCCCGTCAGGTCAGCCGATCCGCCAATCGTCTCTGGCAGGGCTGCATTGATGACGTTCAATGCCATCTCGGAAGCTTTTCGTGTTGCGACCTTGGGTGCTGCTTCAGTTTGCTCTTTCTTATACGCCGTGATGGCCTCATCGAGCTGTGTCGGCAGCGCTTTCGCGAGGACGCGGTTGAACTCCTCTTGCACGGCGCCGGGCAGCGCCTCAAAGCGCGCTTTCCAAGCTGCGGATAGCTCAACACCGCGCCGGCCAGCATCGCGCCAGGCTGAGAGAACCTCGTCAGGGATGTCAAAGGGCTCTGCACCCCAGCCCAGCTTGTCCCGCGTGAGGGCGATTTCATCCGGCCCCAGGGGCGCGCCATGGGTTGCCGCTGTTCCTTCTTTATTGGGAGAGCCATAGCCGATCACGGTTTTGCACGCGATCAGGGAGGGCCGTGGGTCTGCTTTGGCTTGCTCGATGGCAGCATCAATCAGGTCATAGTCATGGCCATCGGTGCTGGCTACATGCCAGCCGGCTGCTTCAAAGCGGGCTTGCTGGTCATCGGATGTGGAGAGGCTGGTCGGCCCGTCGATGGAGATGCCGTTGTCATCAAACAACACGATCAGCTTGCCGAGCTTTAAGTGGCCGGCCAGGGTGATGGCTTCCTGGCTCACGCCTTCCATGAGGCACCCGTCGCCGGCAATGACATAGGTGGTGTGGTCGCTCACATCATCGCCGAGGCGCGCATTTTCCAGCCGCTCGCCCAGTGCCATGCCGACGGCCATGGCCAGGCCTTGGCCGAGGGGGCCAGTGGTTGTTTCGATGCCTGCCGCCTCGCCGAACTCAGGGTGACCAGCGCAGGGGCTATGGAGCTGGCGGAAGTTCTTTATGTCGTCCAAGGTTGGGCGCGCATACCCCGTCAAATACAGCAAGCTGTAGAGCAGCATGGAGCCATGGCCAGCAGACAGCACAAACCGGTCCCGGTCCGGCCAGTGCGGCCAGGCTGCATCATATTTCAGATGTTTTTGGAAGAGGACGGTGGCCACGTCGGCCATACCCATGGGCATGCCAGGATGGCCGGAGTTGGCCGCTTGGACCGCGTCCATGGAAAGTGCGCGAATAGCGTTGGCTAGGTCTTTATATTCTACTGTCATCGCGGTGCCCGGATCCTCTTTTATGGGGGTGCAGACCAGCGACTCAGGCCTGCAAGCGAGCGGAACATGGCGGCGCGGGTGTGATCCGTCAACACACGCAAAGTTTACAGCTTGTTCACCAAAGCTGTTGTCTAGTGTTGACGTGTGTTGTTTGCCCTCCCTACAGTGCTGCGCAATGTGAAACTACCAGGCCCAAAAAGGCATGTCTGACAGCTATTTGCCGAAAATTTTCGAAGGTTTTCCTGAACTCGCTGACAAAGCAAAAGCGCTCGAAGCAGCGCTGAACGATTTGCAGGCTGCAGCAGATGCTGCGCTGGCTGCGCCGACGGCCGAAGACCCCGAACGTGTTGCTGAATTAGAAAAGGAACGCGACGCCTTATCAGCGCGCATTGGCGAGCTTGAAACCGCCGCCCAAGCCCCAGCGACTGAGACGGATGACAGCGATATCGCAGCGCTGACCGAAGAAGTCGCGCATTGGAAAGAAAAGTACGACGCGCTCGCAGGCAAATTTGATGCCGAGATCGCTGAAGCCCAACAAGCTGCTGGCGCTCAAACCGGCGCGCTGGAAGAGAAAAACGCTCTGATCACGGAGCTTGAGGACAGCAAGGAAAAAGCGGCCAGTGAAATCGCCCGTTTGGCAGCTGATCTGGCTACCAGCAGGGGGGAGACCACGGCAGCGCAAACACAGCTTGATGAGCTCAATCAGCAGTTATCAGCTGTCCAATCCGATTTAGGAGACACAAGCGCAGAGGCGCCGGCCCCAGCAGATGACCGTGTTGCTGCGCTTGAAGGCGAACTTAGTGAGGTAAAGGCGGCACTTGAGGCGAAAACCGCCGAACTGGCGGAGGCGATCGAAAAAGCAGACGCCTCTGAAACAGCACGGGCAAATGCAGCATCGCGGCTTAATGCGCTGATCGATAGCTTAAATGCAGCGCGCAGTGCTGGTGCAGCGTAGCGAGTAGGAGCGAGTATGGCACAGGTTGTTGTTCACGTCGGCGGGCATGATTATCGCCTCGCATGCCGTGATGGGGAAGAAGCACAGCTTGAAAAGCTAGGCCAATATCTGGACCGCAAGGCCGAAGACTTGCAGCAGTCTCTGGGCCAAGTCACGGAAACAAGGCTGCTGCTCATGTCAGCAATTTTGGTGGTCGATGAGCTACTCGAACTGCGCGAACGCCAGGCCCAGCAAGAAGATGCAGACACTGAGAAGGCGAGCGAGGCGGCGCCCACACCAGTTGAAGCTGAGCCAGTCGGCGCTGATCCGGAGCAAGTGGATGCCATTCTGGCCCAGACGCTTGAAAAGATAACTGCTGTGACCGCGCAGTTGGCGCAGCCTGCCGCTTAGCGACCGCCGTTTTAATCGTCCTTGTACTCCCATGGCGTGCGCCCTATTTATCGCAGTGACGGGCACTGCCGGGTGCGCGGGCACGATATCCCTGAGGCGATAAACACCACTTTGGGAGCTGTCCCTGCCCAGATCTTGGTCTGCGGTACACGGCGCCCACCTGACGTTCTTGGCGTCAGAGGACTCACGCCCAAACGGCCCAGGCGGTCCCGTCACCCTCGCTAAAGATGAGGATGCCTCTTGATGGGTCAGGATAAAACCGCGCTGCGTGCAGCAGTCCGCAAAGCGCGAAAGGCACTCGCTCAAACTGCAGATCACGCGCCATTTTGCAAAGCCATCAATCGCGCCCTTATTGAGGAACTTGGCAAGAGGACCGGGGGCGCAGTCGCCACCTATATGGCTATGGGCTCTGAAGTCACCTTGGATGATTTTCATAGCTTTCTGCTCGAGACGTCTCAATGGATTGCAGCTTTGCCAACGATTACAGATCGTGCAAATGGCGAGATGGAATTTAAAGCCTGGCAGCACCCGGAAAATCTCCACGTCGGACAAGCGGGCATCTCGGAGCCCCCAGTTGATGCACCAACTGTGTTGCCTGATATTGTGGTTACGCCCTTGCTTGCTTTCGACGCGAACGGAGGGCGGCTTGGCCAAGGCGGCGGGTTTTATGATCGCGCTCTTGCGTCCTTGCGTCAGCGCAAGCAGATAACCGTCATCGGCGCGGCCTTTGCGAGCCAGGAAGTTAAACGCGTGCCCATGGAGCCGCATGATGCGACCCTCGATGCAGTGGTCACGCAGCATGGTCTGCGCTACTTTGCACGCTAAAGAGAGAGCTAAAACCATATGCGTTTGTTGTTTTTAGGGGACATCGTTGGGCGGTCAGGCCGCGAGGCGGTGCACGATGAATTGCCCGGGCTGAAGCAGTCTCTGGCGCTCGATTTTATCGTTGTGAATGCGGAAAACGCGGCCGGCGGATTTGGCCTCACACAGGATATTTGCGATGACCTGTTTCGCGCCGGCGTGGACGTCATCACCAGCGGCAATCATATTTGGGACCAGAAGCAATCCCACAGCTATATCGCCGATGAACTGCGCGTCCTGCGCCCCATCAATTACCCAAAGTCAGCGCCAGGCCGCGGCTATGGCATGTATCAGAGTAAAGCTGGTCACAGGGTCTTGGTCGTCAACGCCATGGCACGCGTCTTTATGGAGCCCCTAGAGGACCCCTTTGCAGCCATTGGGAACGTGCTGGATGAGGCCCCTGTTGGCACAGATGTGGACTTTGCCTTGGTTGATTTTCATGGCGAAGCCACGTCTGAAAAGATGGCCATGGGCCACTTTGTGGATGGGCGTGCGACGCTCTGTGTTGGGACTCACTCCCACATCCCTACCGCCGATGCCCAAATTTTAGATGGCGGGACAGCCTATCAAACGGATGCCGGCATGTGCGGGGACTATAACTCCGTCATCGGCATGGACCCGCAAGAACCTCTGCAGCGCTTTACAAAGAAGATATCCTCAGGCCGTTTCGTGCCCGCACAAGGCCCCGCTACACTCTGCGGCGTGCTGGTTGAAAGTGATGACCGGACCGGCCTTGCCACCTCCATTGAGCCAGTGCGCGTCGGCGGGCGGCTAAAACAAACAGTGCCCGCCTGATCTGGTCTTGGCAAAGCGGCTGACAAAGCGCTAAGAGTGCGGTCAACGTTCTCACCTCGTTCTAAAAGAAGACGGAGGCAACCCCATGGCGGGCCATTCCAAATTTAAAAACATCATGCACC
>JBCCDR010000227.1:0-4797 GCA_039030675.1 Pseudomonadota bacterium
AATACATAGAAGTGGAGCCGGAGATGGAAACATCAGACAAGAGTAAAACAATGACAGAACCGTCGTGCTGACATGATACTTGGTACCTAAAGCGATGGAGCAGCTTGCCAGGCGGACACATCAACGAACAATCAGGAGCACCATCAATGGCTCAGTATAGACCAGGCCAACACCGAGGGGCTGAGCTTCGAGGCTCTGGACGATTTGGTGCCAGAAGAATTTGCCGTCCATTGGCAAGATATTTTGACGTTCCTCAGCATCGTCACCCGGGGTTGGCCGGAGATCTTGGCAGAACAGGGCCAGATGGATG
This sequence comes from Pseudomonadota bacterium, assembly GCA_039030675.1. GTDB lineage: Bacteria > Pseudomonadota > Alphaproteobacteria > Sphingomonadales > CAKZYD01 > CAKZYD01. The sequence goes on from JBCCDR010000227.1 coordinate 311, forward strand.
CAAGCTTGGCGCGGCGTTTGCGCCTGGAGACACTGGCCCAGCAATGGCAGGACAGCCCGCCAACCACGCCCATCATTGCGGCAGGGTCAACCGGGTCTATCCCTGCCACAGCGGCACTCCTGAAAACCATTCAGGCCCTGCCGCAAGGCCATGTGGTGCTGCCACCACTGGACCGCACCAGCGCTGAAGAGACGTGGGCGGACTATAGGGAAAGCCATCCCCAAGGCGCGCTGAAACGCTTGGTCTCTACCCTCGACGTGGCCCGCAGCGAGATTGGCACATGGCATCGCGGCCCGGCCCAGCCAAACATTGAGGCCCGACTCAATGCTATAGCAGCGGCGATGGCGCCAGCGAGCGCCTTTCACGCTGAAATCCAAAGCGCAGACCCGGGCGCTCTGCAAAGTGGGCTGGAGGTCATAGAAGCGAGCACAGCGCATGAAGAGGCGACCGCCATCGCCCTGCTCATGCGCGAAGCCCTCGAGACGCCGGAACAAACCGCGGCGCTGATCACGCCGGACAGACGTTTAGCCCGCCATGTGCGCAGCGTCCTCAGCCGCTGGGACATTCAAGTCGATGACAGTGCTGGTGAAGCCTTGGCCGCCACGCCGCCTGCCCGCTTTGTTTTACTGCTTGCTGAGGCACTTGCAGCCAATATGGCGCCCGCGCCGCTGCTGGCGCTGCTCAAACACCCCTATTTTCAATATGCGCAGCCGCGCAGCCACATCCTGCGTATTGCGCGCACGCTTGATAAAACCGTGTTGCGCGGGGTGCGCCCCGCAGGCGGCCTGAAAGCCCTGGAGGCACACTGCAAGGACGGCGAGGCAGCAGCCTTCTTAAAGGATTTGGGCCAGCTGTTTGCCGCATGGCCCACAACGCCCCAGCCAGCCTGGAGGCTCATAAAACAACTGTTCGAATGGGCGGAGACACTGGCCAGCGGCCCGGACGGCATGCCCTTTTTAGGCGGCGAGGACGGCCATGCGCTGGCCACATGGGCTGATGCGGCCTGCCAGCCAGGGCCCGGGTTTGATGCCATCGCGCCGGAGATGATTGGCCCGCTCATGGAAGCCCTGATGGCTGGCCATGTGGTGCGCAAACGCCAACCAGGCCATCCGCGCCTGGCCATCCTTGGCACCATCGAAGCACGCATGGTGCGCCCTGATGTGGCGATTTTAGGTGGCCTGAATGAGGGCGTTTGGCCGCCTGCAGCTACGGCAGACCCCTGGATGAACGAGCCCATGCGCGTCTCCTTCGGGCTGCCGCCGCACGACCGGCGCATTGGCCTATCGGCGCTGGATTTCTATCAAGCCTGCGGCGCGGAGCGCGTGGTCATCACACGCACCACCAAGCAAGACGGCGCGCCAACCCAGCCCTCGCGGTGGATATCGCGCCTTCAAGCCGCCTTTGGCAGCAGCCTTAAAACAGGAGATGCGGTCTTAAGCTGGGCGCGGGCGCTGAACCAGCCAAGCGCCTACAAACCCTGGCCGCAGCCGCGGCCCACGCCGCCAGTGTCGCTGCGTCCAAAGGATGTGAGCGTGAGCGATGTGGAGCGCTGGCTGCGCGACCCTTATGCGCTGTATGCCAAACATGTCCTCAAGCTGCGCCCGCTGGACATGATGGACCAGCCGCCCAGCGCTGCTGACAAGGGCAGCACCATTCACGATGCGCTGGAAACCTTTTTCGCGAAACATATGGCCGCTTTGCCGCACGATGCGGAAAGCGCGCTCATCAAAGCAGGCGAAACCAGCTTCGCCAAATGGCGCGATAAGCCAGGCATCTATGCTCTTTGGTGGCCGCGCTTTGTGGACACGGCACACTGGGTGACGAAAGAGCAGGCACGACTGCTCGGCCGAGGTCGCCGCATTGCCGGTGTCGAGGTAAGTGGACACTTAGAGCTGGCAATCAAAGGTCAAAGCTGGCGCGTGCGCGCAAAGGCTGACCGGATTGATGAAAGCCCAGACGGCCTGGTCATCCTGGACTATAAGACCGGGGCGGTGCCCGATAAGAAGATCGTCCACCAAGGCCTTGCGCCGCAATTGGCTTTGGAGGCTTTGATTGCGCAGAAGGCAGGGTTCGGCCCCATCCAAGGGCCTGTGGGCGCCCTGGAATATTGGGGTCTTTCCACCACGACAACAGACGGCCCAAAGCGCGACAACCGCTTCGATGCTGAACGCCTCATAGAAGACGCTGAGGCGGGGCTGACGGCGCTGTTTGAGATTTTCAGCGACCCGAAGACACCTTATCTCCATGCGCCCGCACCGGAATATGCGCCTTACCGCGACTATGATGATTTAGCGCGGCCGGAAGAATGGCGCGATGTGCCTGAAGCGCGGGGGCATGGGTGAGCAGCTTCCGCCTCACCGCTGAACAATCGCGCGCAACGCGGCCCGATGCCCACATTTGGGTGGATGCGTCCGCTGGAACGGGCAAAACCCATGTTCTCACAGCCCGTGTGCTGCGGCTGATGGTGGATGGCGCGCGGCCAGACAGCATCTTGTGCCTGACTTATACCAAGGCGGCAGCGGGCGAGATGGTCAACCGTATTTTGACGCGGCTTGGCCAATGGGCAACGCTCGACCGGCAAACCCTGCGCGAAGAGCTGTCGGTTTTGCTGGGCGGGCGCAGTTTAGTCTCGCCAGCACATGAAAAACGCGCACGCCAGTTATTCTTGACGGTGCTGGATTTGCCAAGCGGATTGAACGTGCAAACGCTGCATGCCTTTAGCCAATCCTTGCTTGGCCGCTTCCCGCTTGAATCCGCCACCGCGCCCTCCTTTGAGACCATTGATGACCGCACGGCCCGGGAATATGCCAGCGATGCCCGGGACACGGTTTTAGAAGCGGCGCTGACCGCACAGGGCCTGCCCCTCGCCACGGCAGCCCAAACGCTTGCGCAGCTCATGAGCGACAGCAGTTTTGATGCCGCCGTCAACGAGCTGCTGGGCATGCGCACACAGCTGGAGGCACTGCCGAAGCGCTTTGAAGATTTGAGCGCCTTGGTTCATCAAGTCCTCGATGTGCCGGCCACCAGCGACGCAGAGGTGTTGATAGCGGATGCTTGCGGAGATACCGCTTTCGACCAAAGCGGCCTCCAAGCCGTACGAAGCGCTATAGAAAGCGCAGGCAGCGCGTCTGAGAAGCGAACCAAGTTGCCTGCCTTAGAGCAATGGCTGCGCAGCCACACCCAAGCCCGGGCAGCCCTGTTCGACACCTATGCCCGCGTCTTCTTGACGGAAAAAGGGAGCCCGCGGAGCGCGAAGGGTTTGGCGACCAAGGCTGTCTTAAAAGTCTATCCCGAAGCGCTCGATGTAATGACACAAGAGGCGGAGCGACTGGTGGCGGTGCGCGAGGCTATTGCGCTGGCCAAGCTTGCCAAGGAGACCAGCTACGTCCTGGCCTTTGGCCAAGCGCTTGTTACCCGCTATGCGGCACGCAAGGAGCGGGCCGGCAAGCTGGACTTTAGCGACCTAATCGACCGCACCCGCCAGCTGCTGCAAAGCAGCGTGCCGGCATCATGGGTGATGTTCCGCCTTGATGCGCAAATCGATCATATCTTGATTGATGAAGCCCAAGACAATTCCAGCGTCCAGTGGGACATCGTCAGCCGTCTCGCCGATGAGTTCTTCTCCGGCCTTGGCCAACAAGACCAGCCGCGCTCGCTGTTTGCTGTGGGCGATATGAAACAGTCTATCTATGGCTTTCAAGGTGCCCAGCCGCGCTTGTTTCATGACAGCCGCACGGCTTTCAAGGGGCAATCACGCCAGGCCCATCAGGTCTTTGAAGATGTGCAATTGGCGAAGTCCTTTCGCTCCGTCGGCGCAGTGCTCGATGTGGTGGATGAGACCTTTCGCGGCGAGGCTGGCGACGGTCTGGACGCCCAGCGCGTGACCATTCGCCACCAAACCCACCGGGCGGGCACGGCCGGCATGGTCGACTTATGGCCGTTAAGCCTGCGAGCCGAAAAGGAAGAGGACGAGAGCGACGAGGGATGGCGGCTGCCGCTGCAAGAGCGCTGGGAGAAAAAGCCTGACCGGCTGCTTGCTGAGGCGATTGCAACGGATATCCAGGCGCGCATTGACGCCAAGGAGTGCCTACCCGGGCGCACGCAGCCCCTAAGCGGCGGCGATTTCCTCATCTTGGTGCGCCAGCGCGGTGATTTGATGAGTCATTTGGCCCGCGCGCTGAAGCAAAAGGGCGTGCCCATCGCAGGTCTCGACCGGTTCGATCTCAAGAGCCCCCTGGCGGTCCGTGACCTGGTGAATCTGGGCCGCTTTGCCAGCTTACCCACAGATGATTTTGCGCTGGCCTGCGTGCTCAAAAGCCCCTTGTGCAATGTGAGCGAAAAGGCACTGCTCTCGCTGTGTTCAGGCCGGGCCGGAACGCTTTGGGACGCGGTAAAGACAAGTGACCTGGTGGATGGGGCGGCAAAGGCCCTCCTAAGGTCCGTGCTTGCGAAGGCAGATTATATGCCGCCGTTCGAGCTGTTCTCGG
>JBCCDR010000228.1:0-4782 GCA_039030675.1 Pseudomonadota bacterium
AACAAAAACGCTGGCAGCGGTGTTGTCTCCGCCATGAAGAAAATCCGTGAGGAAGTCGGCGATAAACTCACCGGCGTTGTGCTGGACCTGCGCGGCAATCCAGGCGGGTTGCTTGACCAGGCGGTCGACGTGAGCGATGCCTTTTTAAACAAAGGCGAGGTCGTCTCCACCCGCGGTCGCCGCGCAGCCGACATTGACCGCTACAGCGCGCGCAATGGCGATATTGCGGATGGCTTGCCGGTCGTGGTCCTTATCAATGCTTATTCAGCCTCCGCCTCTGAGATTGTCGCTGGCGCCCTGCAAGACCACCGCCGCGGCACCATCATCGGCACCCGCAGCTTTGGCAAGGGCACCGTGCAGACCATCATTCCTTTAAGCGCACAATCGGCCATTCGCTTGACGACTGCGCGCTATTATACGCCCTCTGGCGTGTCCATTCAGGAATATGGCATCACGCCGGATATCATTGTCGAGCAGCCCCGGCCTGAAGAGTTTAAAGACCTGCCAAAGCCGCGCCGCGAAGCGGACCTGCGCAACCATCTGGTCAATGAAAGTCTGGAGGGAAGCGAGGCTGATGAAAAACTTGAGGACTCGCCTCTTGTGCAGCGCGAGACCAAGACCAGCCGTGATACCGATGAGCTGAAAGACTATCAGCTCGGCTATGCCATTGACCTGATCCAGCAGGTTGGCGCCTTCCGGCAGAAAGTGGCCATGAACTAAGGCTGAGCGGCATCTGTGTGACACAGATGAGTCAAACGACATAGGCTAGCCGCTACGCGCCTATGATAACGCCTGTCGGCACTAGCTTTTTAGCGACGCTTTGGTCCATATAGCCATCATGGCATCTTCACCGGTCGTCCCAAGAGCAATCCCGCATTGGCGGGCCCAGGGTCCTGGCGTGCAGCTTTTAGCGCTCACCGCGTCTGTGTTTTCCCTCTGTGTGCTTATCGGCATCGCCGCGCTCATCGCCCTGCCGGCGACAGAGCAAAAAGTGTCAGTCGCGCCGCGCTATGCAAGCGTCGAAACAGGGCCGGTGACATTGCCGCTGAATTTGCCTGAACCCGCTGCTGGCCAAACGTCCCTCAAAATTCCGCTCAAAGTTCCTGTCAAAAAGGCCGAGCCGCCAGCAGCCATACCGAGCAGCGCTGACGACCAAGGTGCGGGCAGCGCGCCAATCAGTGACGCAGTCAGTCAAAAGGCGGAGACACGCTCTCCCGTCGTGCGCACCCCCAGGCGCCCGCTCGCGAAATATACCCAAATCGCTGGAAACTTAACGCTGCCGACCATTGCAAGTGATGGCAGTACCCCGCTTGAGTATTACAAAAGCGCCCCCCTGCCCGCGGCAGCGGACGACAAAGCCCGCATCGCCCTCATCATCACGGGCGTTGGATTGAACTCAACGCGCAGCAAAGCGCTCATGGACGCGCTGCCAAACACCATAACCATCGCCATATCCCCCTATGGGCAAGACCCGCAGCGCTGGGTCAATGCAGCGCTAGACCAGGACCGCGATGCGCTGATGATGGTGCCCATGGAGCCCAACAGCTTCCCTAGCGTGGACCCGGGCCCTGACACCTTGATGCGCGATGCGCCCGAACTGCAAACGCTCGAGCGCTTACACCGCGTGCTGAGCAAGGCCCAGGGCTATGTGGGCATCATGAACGACACCGGGTCGCGCTTTACAGCCAACGCCATTGCGCTGGCGCCGGTGCTCAATGATGTGTCAAAGCGCGGCATCATGGTGGTGGACGCGCGCGCAAGCGCCTACTCGGTCTTGGCCTCAGAGGCGGCAAAGCGCGACATTCCCGTCGCTATCAATACACGCTTTGTGGACTCCTCCCTCACCCCTGAGGATATCCGCCGCCAACTGCGGGACTTAGAGCGCACGGCTAAGACACTGGGCGTTGCAGTCGGCATTGCGCGCGACCTTCCCGTCAGCATTCGCGAGGTGGAACAATGGCAAGCCGCACTTGATACACAAGAATTTGTGCTTGCGCCCATTTCTGCCGTTGCCAACCAGCAGCCGGTGCGATAGCCCCTTTACATGAGTGAATTAGACCTGCGCCCCGGCCCACGGCATGCGCAATTTGCGTACCGCCCCTGTGTCGGCATCATGTTGTTTAATGCAAGCGGCCACGTGTTTGTTGGCCAGCGCATAGACCAGATGGTCGAAGCATGGCAAATGCCCCAAGGCGGCGTGGACCCAGGCGAGGCCCCCCGCGATGCTGCCTTTAGGGAGCTCAAAGAGGAAATCGGCACCAACACCGCCAGCATCGTCTCTGAGACCGTCGATTGGCTCGCTTACGACTTGCCGCCGCACTTGCAAGGCAAGATATGGAAAGGCAAATACCGCGGGCAAATTCAAAAATGGTATTTGATGCGTTTTGACGGCACAGACAGCGACGTCAACATTGAGACAGCGCATCCTGAGTTCCGCGCCTGGCGCTGGTCTCGCCTGGAGACGCTGGTGGCCATGGCTGTCCCGTTCAAGCAGGGTATCTACAGCGAAATCGTCCGCCGCTTTGGCCCCAAAATCGCGCGCCAGACCGGCCAAAATTAAGGCGAGCAATCATGGATGACGACCTCTCCCTTGCAAGCCGGTTAGGCTGGGAGCAATTGGTCAGCTACCAGACAATCAACGGCCATAAAATTGCCGTCGCGCAGCAACGGGCAGAGACCGCAGCGCATCGCCCCCTTTTATTGTTGCACGGCTTTCCCACCTGCACCTGGGACTTCTATAAAATATGGCCGCAGCTCGCAGAGGGGCGCACGCTCATCGCGCCTGATTTTCTTGGCTTTGGCCTGTCCGATAAGCCCAAGGGCCACATCTATAGCATCGCAGAGCAAGCGGACATCTGCGAAGCCGTGCTCGCTGAGGCAAATGCCGCAGACATTGACGTCCTGGCCCATGACTACGGCACCACAGTCGCGCAAGAACTTTTGGCGCGCCAGCGAGAGGGCACAGCCAAACTCGCAATTAACCGGACCATCTTCCTGAATGGCGGCATCCTCCCCGAAGGCCACCGCCCGCGCCCCATTCAACACCTCCTCGCTGGCCCACTTGGACCGCTGGTCTCCAAGCTGCTGAGCAAAGACCGCTTCAAACGCAGCTTCAGCGCCGTTTTCGGCCCAAACACACAGCCGGTCGACGCCGAACTCAACATGCTCTGGGATTTCATGACCGAAAATGACGGTCACCGCGTCATGCACAGGCTATTGCGCTACATGGCGGAACGCGCCGCCAACCGCGCACGCTGGGTCCCGCCCATCCTTGAGCCCGACATCCCCTTGCTCATCATCAACGGCCATTTGGACCCAGTCTCGGGCAAGCACCTCATCGACGCCTACCGCGCCCTTGGCGGCAAAGCTGAGATTGTGGACATGCCAGACGTCGGGCACTACCCGCAGCTTGAGGCGCCTGAGGCGGTGAAGGCTTCGGTACTCACTTTCTTGGGCCAGCCATGAAAGTGCAGCGAGGCAATGGTGCGATTGTATTGTGGCTAAATCGCAATAGGAAAAACAAATAACCTACCGACAAATGAAATCGCATTTGACCCTTAGTGAATGCTGGTTATTTATCGTTTAAACAAGTGTTAAGGGGCGTATTATGCGTATAGCGGTGGTTGCGGCAGTATCAGTCTGCCTCTGCGGATTAAGTGGAACAGCTCAATCTGCTAGCTGGGATTTGGTTCCTCAGCTGTCTGGTTTCGGTGACTTTGAAACAATAACCCAGAATAATCTGGGAAAGCCAACATTTGGTGGCAGCGGCATACCGACCAACAATATGGCTATTCAAACATATGATGTCGGGAACAACGACTTCCTAACTCTTGGATTGACTGCAACGCCACGTTTCTCTTCTCCCGCGCCTACGAATGATGGCGCTGGAACTTTCTTTGTACAGCCAGGCATAAACAATGAAGGTTCTACGCCTGGCGCTCAATGGAACTTCAGTTTCTTTGCCGGGCTTTTCGATTCCAGCGGTAACCCGCTTAACTTGGATAGGACCCTTGCTGCCTTTGAATTACAGCTACAATTCGACCCAGACCCGGGCGCCGCGACTGATATCAGTGAATTCGGAGCTATAACCAATATCGGGTTACAAATAGCGTCGGCGCCTTTCAATATTCAGTCACAAGGCTCGCAGAACCTATTGTTCGCTTCCTTTCAGAATGGCGCCCCAGGATTGGTGGATGCGCCGGCATTCAACATGTTTGATGCTTTGGCGACCGGAGAATATTCGTTCATATTGTCTGCGTCAGATGCGATGGGAAGCGGAAGCACATCCATCACGGTCAATGCTGTCCCAATCCCTGGAGCTGCCCCACTTTTCTTAACGGCACTTGCTGCCGCTGGCGTCTACCGTCGTTACAACGTCAAACGCTCTTAGTCGACTTGGACAAAACACTGAAGGGAAGGCGTTGACCGAGAGTTCAACGCCTTTTTTGTGTTAGTGGATCGCCCCTCAAGACCTGTTGGCTATGGACAGGTTACTTAAGCAGCCAGCTTCGCCATCCGCTCACGTTTATACTGAACAAACCGCCAGAAACCACGGGCAGCAAGATCGGCAGCTTTGCCATCTGGGTTGAAGCTGGCAGCGCGCAGGATCATGCGGGTGGCGTTTTCGATGTGGCGCTCCTCAGCGAGGTGCCTGGCCAGGCGGTAATAGGCCTGACTACACGCCTGACAATCAAAGACGGTAGTTGGTTCCCGCGTGTGAACATTGGCTGCGAAGTAAGCGTAGGCAAGCTCTTCATCTTCCGCCTCTTGGACGCGGGTGAC
>JBCCDR010000229.1:0-4781 GCA_039030675.1 Pseudomonadota bacterium
ACCTGGAGGACGCTTTTTCAAGCAGGCAGATAACCCTGGCACTCCAGCTGCCACATTGGCAAAGGTTTAAACCCACCATACATCCCCGAGAAGAACTTTCGGAAAGGTTAACACATCAAAAGATGGAATATCAAAGAGTTAGGCCTGGTGCTGCCTCCTGTAAAAAAGAGAGCGACTGGAAAGAGGGTAATTGTCTTTTGTGCTGCTGAGGGAGTAAGGAAGAGAGCCTCTGTCAGACAAGGCACCCAGCATCCACAGAAGGCCAATGGGCTATGCACTTTAAACCCTTTGCAGTCTTAGCGCTTGTTGTCACCGCACTGCTCAGCGCGTGCGGCGAAACGGAGACAGCAGAGGAAAGCCAGCCTCACATCATCCTGATTACGGCCGGTGACGTCTCAGTGGAGGATATCAGCGCCTATGGCGGGCCCATCCCCACGCCCAACATAGAACGCCTAGCCAAGCGGGGTATCTTATTCACCAAAGGCTATGCAGCCGCCGCGCAAGCCGGTCCATCGCGGGCCGCGCTCATGTCTGGCCAATACCCGCAGCGCTTCGGCTTTATGTTTGATACCGGGACAGTACGGGAGACCATTAAAGGCAGTTTCGGCGTTCAGAATACAGATCGCCTCCTCCAAGAACGCTTGCGCACGCTTGGCTATGAGACAGCCCTGTTTGGGAGCTGGAACCTCGGTGCGCGCGAAGAGCAATACCCCATGCTCCGCGGCTTTGACTATTTCTGGGGCACATTGGGAGACAACACCACCTACATCGCGCCGCGCGCGCCGGGTGTTGTTTTCACCAAGTCATCCAACTACCGCCTTCCCCCTTCTCGCTCCCGGTTCAATGCTGTGTTTGCTGGCGGATCGGCAGAAACCGTCAAGAACACATCGCGCTACCTGACCGACGACATGGGCGCTGAAGTCGTGCGCTACATCAACAAGTTTCACCGTAAGTCTGTCGCCAAAGGGCCATCCCAAACACCCAGCGTACAAAGCGCTAGCGGCAGCCAAAACCCGCTGTTCCTCATGGCGGCCTTCCATGCGCCGCGCGCACCGCTGACAGCGTTGAAAAGTGACTTTGAAGGACTACCAGATTTAGGCAGCCAGGAGCGCAATACCTATGGCGCGATGGTCCGCGCGGTCGACCGCAGTATCGGACGCATCCTGGATGCGCTCGACAAAACCGGCATGAGCGACAATGCGCTCATCATTTTTACCGCCGACCGGGGCTGCGACGCGCTAGTCAACACCTGTCCGTGCGAAACGCTGCGAGCAGGCGCATCGACCTTTTATGAAGGCGGGCTGCGCGTGCCGTATATTGTGGCCTTCCCGGGCGGCGGTTCAAGCGGGCTGGAAAGCAGTGCGCCGGTTATGCCTTTTGATATCACCGCAACCATCATGGACTATGCCGACCCCCAAGACCGGCTCTTGCCAGAGTTTGACGGGCGCAGCCTGACTGAGATCATGAATGGCAAAGCCGGCAGATTTGAAAAAAGGCCGCTGTTTTGGCAGCAGACGCCGCTCATCGCGGTGTTGATGGATGGCAAGAAGCTCATCCGCAATGGGGAAAGCAACGTCGCTGAGCTCTATGATCTCACCAACGACCCCGGCGAGCAAAACGACATTGCGAGCACCAACAGTTACATCGTCTCAGACATGGAAACCCGCCTTGACGTCTGGCAGCAGACCAACACTTTCCCAGGGTGGGAGACGGCAAATTATGGTGCCAGACCAGTCTGCGGCCGGCGTGAATTCGTGGCCAACACGCGGCGTTGATGGTCTAGCTGGACTGAACTTCTAAACGAAATGGCACCCCGGCAAGGGTGAAGTCCGTTGAGACGACAATCATTTGCGCGGTTAAGCTTTGGCCGCCGATGATTAAATCGCGCTTATTGGCATTCATTAGGGATAACTCCGCCACCCCGGAAACAGCACGCAGCCGGGCATGTTCAGGGGCTAAATTGGCATTGGCGATGGTGATGTCGGCCGTTTTTGAGCGCCCCAGAGTGGCTGGCCAGCGCCGCACGGGGTAGTGCTTGCCTGAGCCCACATCAATCAACACGGCATTGAGCGAGGCCGCGCTGGTGCGTTTAACCCAAAGAGCGCCTAACGCAGCAAGGCCCGCCAACGCGCCGACGAAGCCTGCCAGCACTGGCCACGGCAAGGCGGACCACCGGCCGGAGGGGACGGGCACCACCATGGATAAAATAGGTTGGTCCGGCGCAGACAGCGTCACCACGACAGGCGGATTGCTTTGCCAAGGGAACATCGGCGCTTGAGGCAAATCATACACCGCGCTGCCGCCAGCGCTGAGCGGCAGAAATGCGCTTGCCGCATCTTTGGCACTCGGCGGTATATCAAGCCAAGTGAGCACGCGGCCGCCTGTCACGCCCGCAAGCAGGGAAAACGCGGCATCAGCGTCCGCATCCAGACTATATGTGAGGGGATAGAGCGAAATGCCAAAGGCCTGCAAAGCAGCAAGCCCCTCTTCATTGAGGCCAGGCGCTAAGGCCGGCATCAGCGATTGCGGGACGACCAGCGCTTTGCGGTCCCCGCTGCGTGTCGCCAATGTGGACAGATGTTGAGACAGGCCACCAGCACCAGCCAACGGGGGCACATCTGCATCCGTCAGCAGCGCGCGCAGCTTCAGCCACTGCGCGCCCAGCTCGTCCTCGCTTGCAATCACAGCAATGGGCTGCACGCCATTGCCAGCGCGGTAGATTTCCCAGCGCTGCCGCTCAAAGCGCGCTTCTGCGAGCGCGGAGCGCAGCGCGACCAGCTCATCATAGAGTCGGTTTTTGTCGCTGGGGTCCAGCACTACAAAAATCGTCGCCACCTGCCTCAGCAACTGCCGGGCCGAGCCAGGCACGGCCTCTAAGGCGCCCTTTTCGCTCTCAACATCAAGAGCGATCGTCTCCAGCAAACGCGTATGATCAAAAGGGCGCCAATTCAGCAGCAATTGGCCATCTTGCTGCACGGCCGTGAAGCGATAGCCATTTTCGATGGCCATGGCGGAGAAAGGCTGCCACAGGCTTTGCGCCTGGGCGACACAGACCTGAGACAGAAAAATGAGGCCAAGAGCCCCTGCCCGCACCAGCGCCCGCATCGGCTAGGGGAGATCCATCACAGAGATGCGTTTCGCCGCAGTGGCGCTGACCGCTCCGGTGGGCGTGGAGGAAGAAGCCGGCTGGGCGGCGCGCAGATCAGCCAGGCGCTCCTCAGCGGCATCAGCAACCTCGCTTTGATTGGGCAGGGATGACATGGTCTCAAGGCGCTCGGCTTCTTTCGCAATTTGACGCTCAAGCGTTTCCGGGTCCGGCGCCGGCCCTGAAGGCTGCGCCATCGGCGCCTGTGTGGCAACATCGGCCGCGTTCGCCACGACAGAATTTTGCTCAGAGGCCTGATTTTGTGCCTGCGGGTCTGGGTTGCTCCAATCCACAAAGGGCGCGTCAGAGAAGGTTTCAGCTGGGTCTTCTTCGCCTTCCCCGTCAAAGAGTTGTTCCAGCATATCGCTGGCTATGGCATCCGCTGACGGGATAGGACGCGGCGGCGTTGGTGGAGGCGTGTTGCTTGGCCGCTCTGAGGAGGAAGGTAGACCTGGCGCGCCAGACGCTTCAGCAACATCTTCCGGCGGTGCGCCTGACCCGGCGACGCTCTCGTCTTGGCCAGCACTGCCATCGTCTTCATCGGCGCCATTACCGCCCGATGCGCCGTCTCGCTTCTCAACGGTCAGGCCGCCGCCGGTGCGCTCGCGCTCGTCGCGGTCGAAGACGACGTCGCCGTCAATGGTGATGCGCTCGCCCGGCGCATCATCGGGTTTGACCTCTTCGCCAGTAAAGTCTTTGCCTTCGCCTTTGGCGGTGAAATCACCCAGGATTTCATAGACATCGCGCGATTGTGCCTCGCGTTTAAAGATATCTGAGGTGCCGAGCTCCTGCGTTTTTCCGCGCACAATGAGGTTGCCGCCTTCGGGCGGTTCGCCTTGCTCATCACCAGCGCCTTGTGAGGCTTGGCTGCGGCTGGCAAGCGCTTCTTCTTCGCGTTTGTGGTATTCTTCAACAGCTTCTGCAAAGGCCGCTTCCTCTTGCGCGCGCAGCTTTGCGTCCGCTTTAGCGGCCTCACTGGGGTCATATTCGAACTCGGTGTCGCGTGTCTCCGGCGTCCACTCGCCGACCTTGGCATACACCTTTGTCGTCATCTCTTTTTGCACGTGTTTGCGCGACTCTGGCGGCAGCGTATCGATGGGTTTGGGCGGCTCTTGCTGCTCGACCGGCTCAAAGTCCTTCGGCGGCTGACCCGTGGTAGAGCCAGACCCGATGTCACGGGGGTCAAAATCAGCATCGGAGCCTTCGCGCTCAATACAGCGCTGATACTCTTCTTCCGTCGGCATGCGCTCGCAGCGGCTGGACTGCGCCTGGGCGGCCAGCGGGACAAGAGACAGTAAAAGTGCCACGATGATGGCGCGTGTCATGACGGACCCTTTCAAAATAGTCGGCAGAACATAGCCAAACGGGGCTGAACGGTGCATGTACAACCTCATTGCGGCGGCAGTGTGAGGGCGACGCGAAACCCTGTTGTATCGTCAGTATCCCCTTTGATGCGCCCAGCGCGGGAGGACAAGCGGAAATCGCGGGGCCCGGATATCCAAGAGCCGCCCCGGGCCACGCGCGAGCCGCACATGCCGCGCTCATTCGCGCGGCCATCGGTGGGTGCATCGCGGTAGTCCAGGCTGTCACAGTCTTGAACCCACTCAGCGGCATTGCCAATCATATCATAGAGCCC
>JBCCDR010000230.1:0-4753 GCA_039030675.1 Pseudomonadota bacterium
ACGAAGGTCCGGGCCCCGCAATCCGCATCGGCGCTGCAGACGGCATCAACATGCGCCCAGAAATCCGGCCCCTCGTTTGGGACATCCTCCCCAGGCAGGTAAGATCCTTTGTCTAGGAACGGCGGCGCGAAGGAAAAGTCGAAGCCAATCAGCGTGCCGGCCGGTTGACCCGCCACATAGTCTGCAATGGCCTCGCGCGTCCAGCCACCCTCGGGCGCAATCAGCTGGGGCGCGTCCTGACCTTCCTCGCATAGAGCAACAGTCAGCTTCTTGCTGTATCCGGTCTTGGCGCCGGACCAATCAATGGCGATAAAGCGGCGATAAGGCCCCGGCGTCATGCCTCGTCACTGCGCGCGTCGCGCAGCTTGTTCCAATAGGCGAGCCGCTTTTGCACCTCGCGCTCAAAGCCGACTTCCTTTGGGGCATAGAATTGTTGCCGGTCCATAGTGTCTGGAAAATAGTTCTGCCCTGAAAAACCATCATCAGTGTCGTGGTCATATTCATAGCCCTTGCCATAGCCAAGCTCCTCCATGAGCGCCGTGGGCTTATTGAGGATGTGCATGGGCGGCATCAGCGAACCGGTTTGTTTGGCAGACTTGAACGCAGCCTTCTGGGCCGCATAGGCAGCGTTCGATTTCGGCGCCGTAGCGCAATAAATCACCGCTTGCGCAATCGCCAGCTCCCCTTCCGGACTGCCAAGAAAATCATGGGCGTCCTTAGCGGCCAGAGCCTGCGTCAACGCTTGAGGGTCGGCAAGGCCAATATCCTCACTGGCAAAGCGCACAACACGGCGCAGCACATACAGCGGGTCTTCTCCGGCTGTGAGCATGCGGGCCATATAGTAGAGCGATGCATCCACATCCGACCCGCGCATGGCCTTATGCAGCGCGGAAATCAGATTGTAGTGGCCGTCACGGTCTTTGTCATAGACCGGCAGACGCGCTTGGAGAGCATTTGCAAGGCCAACCTCATCAAGCGGTTCGCTGTGTCGCTGCGCCTGCAGCGTTTCCACACAATTGAGCAAAAACCGGCCATCGCCGTCCGCCATGGCCTTGAGTTGGTCGCGCGCGCCCTGCGTTAACGGCAGCGCTGAGCCCGTCAGCGCCTCTGCCCTTTGCAGCATGCTCTCCAGCGCTGCGTCGTCGAGCCGTTTGAGAACAAACACATGCATGCGCGACAGCAGCGCCGCATTGAGCTCAAAGGAGGGGTTCTCCGTCGTCGCACCAATCAGGGTGATGGTGCCATCTTCCACCACCAGCAAAAAGCTATCTTGCTGGGCGCGGTTGAAGCGATGGATTTCATCAACAAATAGCACCGTGCGTTTGCCTGCGCCGGCCATAGCCCGTGCGCCTTCAAACACCTTTTTAAGGTCAGCCACGCCGGAAAAGACCGCTGAGATTTGCTCAAAGCGCAGCCCCACATGGGCAGCGAGCAGCCGGGCAATCGTGGTTTTGCCGCTGCCGGGCGGGCCCCACAGCAAAAGAGAGGTAAGCGCATTAGCATCTAACAGCGCGCGAATGGCGCCGCCTGACCCCAGCAGATGGTCTTGGCCAAGCACATCATCCAAGCCTTGAGGGCGCAATTGCTCTGCCAGCGGAGACTGCGCATTGTCTGTTTGCGCCGCCTCCCCACGCGGCGGCGTGCCAAGCAGGTCTAGCTGCGACACGCTGTACGGCCGGTGCTGCGCACTTGGCAGCGGATGATGCGGCTGCCGCGCATGATTTCATAGGTGGTCGCCGCCGGGTCTGACGCCCGCAGGAGCGATGTCACATCCTCGACCGTCTCAATGCGCTTGCCCGCCACTTCACGCAGAATGTCACCGGGGCGGAAAAAGCCTAAACGCCGCGCCGGCGCACGGCCATCAAGCTTGGTGACAATGACGCCGCTTGTGGTGAGCGGCAGGCGCAGCTCGTCAGCATAGGCAGGCGATAGGTTAGCAACTGTCACGCCTGACAAAATCCCGCGCCCGCCAAGCGTCGTTTCATTGCGCGGCGGGTCGGCCGGCGGCTCGGTGAGCTTGGCCTTGGCTTGACGGGTTTTGCCATCGCGCATGTAGCTGATGCGGGCGCTCTCGCCCACGGGCAGCGTGCCAACGCGAAACCGCAACGAATCCGTGTCAGCAATGTCAACACCATTGACGGCGACCACGATATCGCCGGAGCGCAGCTTTGCTTTGTCTGCAGGGCTGCCGGGATAGACGGTATCTACAAGGACGCCCATGGGCAGGGAAAGCCCCATGGCAGCCGCGATATCAGCGCTCACAGCTTGACCATCCACCCCAAGCCAAGGCCGGCGCACCTCCCCATCACCGCGCGCGGCGACCAGCAAGGAGCGGACCATGGCCGCTGGGATGGCAAAGCCAATGCCGTTGGAGCCGCCAGAGCGGGAGTAAATCGCCGTATTCACGCCCACCAAGCGGCCATTCATATCCACCAGCGCGCCGCCTGAATTGCCAGGGTTAATGGCCGCGTCGGTCTGAATAAAGAATTGATAGTCGGTCACGCCCACGCCCGTCCGGGCCAGCGCTGAGACAATGCCTGACGTGACGGTTTGGCCCACCCCAAATGGGTTGCCAATGGCAAGGACCAGGTCGCCCACTTCAAGCGTGTCAGAGTTGCCAATCTCGATGACAGGCAGCGCAGTTTTGCCGGGCTCGATTTTGAGAATGGTGAGGTCGGTGCGCTCGTCACTCACCAGGATTTCAGCGTCAAACTCGCGCCGGTCATTGAGCACCACCTTAACCTCGTCGGCTTCGCCAGCAACGTGGAAGTTGGTGACCACCAAACCATCGCTGGACACAATCACGCCAGAGCCAAGGGATCGATCCACCCGCTCGCGCGGCATGCCGAACCCAAAGCCATCGCCAAAGAACCGGCGGAAGAAGGGGTCATTGGCAAAGGGGCTGCGCGTTTCCACCCGCCGCTGGGTGTAGATGTTCACCACGGCCGGCGAGGCTTGCTTGACCACCGGCGCATAGCTGAGCTGCACCTGCCGGGCAGAGCTGGGGACCTGGGTTTGCGCCTGCGCTGCGGGGATTGCCCAACAGAAAATGAGGAAGAGCGCTGTTAGTCTTGAAGAGAGGAAAGCCATGCGTTGACATGTAAGAGTGTCGGTACGTTGGCGCAATGGTCCTCAACACAAACAAACAACGAAGGCAGTCATCCTCCCTTCGTTTCACATTCTTCAACGAATAGCTGGGCCGCTCGTTGGAGACGAGCTAACGCATGCTTACGCCGCAGCCATTTCCGCTTCGTCTTCATCCGCCATGACAGGGCCGGAGTCTTGGCCTTTGGCCTCAGGATCGCGGTCAACCAGCTCGATGTACGCCATCGGTGCAGCATCGCCGTAGCGGAAACCAGCCTTCAAGACACGGGTGTAGCCACCTTGGCGCTCACCATAGCGGTCAGCCAGTGTATCAAACAGCTTGGTGACCATGGCCTTGTCTTGCAGCTGCGCAATCGCCAACCGACGATTGGCGAGACCGCCACGCTTGCCCAGGGTGATGAGTTTTTCAACGATGGGCCGCAGCTCTTTAGCCTTTGGCAGCGTCGTCTTGATTTGCTCATGCTTAATCAGCGCGTTGGCCATGTTCATGAACATGGCGCGGCGGTGAGACGATGTCCTGTTGAGCTTGCGCCCTGACTTGCGATGCCGCATGGCACCCTCCTTCTTTTAACGCTCTCGAAAGCCCCTTCCCGCTCAGCAGCGCTAAGAGGCTTCCCCTTGTTTCCTCAGCCTAAAACTCTTGCTCGAGTTTCTTGGCCATATCTTCGATATTTTCCGGCGGCCAGCCAGGCACGTCCATGCCCAGCTTCAGACCCATCTGCGCCAGCACTTCTTTGATCTCATTCAAGGACTTACGGCCGAAGTTCGGCGTACGCAGCATTTCCGCTTCCGTCTTCTGAATAAGATCGCCGATGTACACGATATTGTCGTTCTTCAGGCAGTTTGCCGAGCGGACAGACAGCTCAAGCTCATCGACTTTGCGCAGCAGATGACGGTTGAACGCTGGCTCGTCGTCTTCTTCCTGTTTGACCTCTTCGCGTGGCTCTTCAAAGTTGATGAACAGCTGCAACTGGTCTTGCAGAATGCGCGCGGAGAATGCGAGCGCATCTTCCGGGGACAGCGTACCATCGGTTTCGATGGTGATCATCAGCTTGTCATAGTCCAGAACCTGGCCCTCACGGGTGGGCTCGACTTTGTAGGACACCTGGCGAACTGGGCTGTAGAGCGCATCGACCGGAATAAGCCCAATGGGCGCATCGGCAGGACGGTTTTGGTTGGCAGGCACATAGCCTTTGCCAGAATTGACCGTCAGCTCCATGGCTAGATCAGCACCATCGTCAAGCGTGCAGATGACCAGGTCTTTGTTCATGATCTCTACGTCAGCGGTCTCAGCGATTTGGCCGGCGCGGACTTCGCCCGGGCCTTTCGCGTTGAGCGTTAAGCGCTTCTCGCCATCGGAGTGAACCTTCAGCGCAAGCTGTTTGATGTTCAAAATCACATCGGTGACGTCTTCACGCACACCGTTGATGGAGGAGAACTCATGCAGCACGCCATCAATATGAACGGCGGTCACTGAAGCGCCTTGCAGGGATGACAGCAGAACACGGCGCAGGGAGTTGCCCAGCGTCATGCCAAAACCGCGCTCTAAAGGCTCGGCAGTAAAGGTCGCACGGTTTGAGCCGCGCACGCCTTCTCGCACATCGAGACCGGTCGGTTTGATCAGTTCTTGCCAGTTCTTATGTATCAC